>JAEUIE010000033.1 GCA_016795155.1 Planctomycetia bacterium
TCATGCCTCCCTGAAAGTCTGCCAACACCCGCTCACGTAAATCAACCGAGTACGCTTTCATCTGTGACTCCATGACATGGACACGTCACAGTATTTCATGTATTACCTGAATGCGCAAGATGGTTTTTGAAAATGCTCTAATCAGCTTAAAGAAGAACAGGCAATTTGGCCGAAAGAGACGGATTGTGATCGGCTTGACAGAGTCGAGTCGGCATTACGTGAACGTGGAATTCTGCTATGGCAAGCCTCGCCTTGTTGTGACACATGCACTATAGGTGAACTTTCAGATCGCATTGACGTCATAGAAAGTCGTTCTCCAGGTTTCCGCGAGAGATTGCGTGGGTACACATTCTTTATTGATCAAAATGTGCCTGATTCGTTAGCAGAAAGCACACTCCTATCGATTTGTTTTGCATATGGTTGGTTTTCGCCTGATAATGAAGAAGTTGAGAATTCGATTTACCAACAGAAGGCGCTTGATATTGCACATGAGGTTTGTGATTGTCTCCGTGCCGAGGGGTTTGAAATTAACTGGAATGGTGAGTTCACTAAAAAATTCTGCATTAAGCTGATCTGGCAGCGACGGCAGTTACTTGTTTGAAAGCATTTCCGTTAGCCCTTCTGTTCGTGGGCTTGTTCCAAGTTGCAATTATTCCGAAAGTAATGTTACTGACATCTTGATGAACTTTACTGTCATTGAAATGACATAGCTATGTCGCAATCGCCAGCTGCAATTGTAGCCGTACCCAGCATCTTGTTACATTCGTTACATGATTGCACCACATACCACTCCTAATGTTGAAATGTCCAGCCGGTTATTGCGGGCCCATGGATTCTGGCCTGAAGATACGCTGTGTTGGAGCAAATCAGGCCGCACGCAGGATGCCATTGCCGAGCTGGATGCCGCCCGTTCCAGACTGCATCTCATGGTGTATAACTCGTGTGAAGATCATCTCATCCTGGAAGCGAATGTCGATCTGGATGAAATCAACGAACCGATGCTGGATAAGGTGATCAGTAATTTTGATCTGACTCGGTGAAGATTACGAATTCCCAATAATGCAACTAACACTTCACACAACCCACGCAGGCTGATTCGATGGCCTGGGCGAGGGATTTGATGCGTTGGATCATGCTGGCCAGGCCATTGCGGCGGGTGAGGGCGAGGTGTTTGTCGAGACCCAGCTTTTCCAGGAAGCCATCGATGTCAAAGACTAGAATGGCCGAAGCCTTCTGACCGGCGAAGAGGCGTTGCAGGATGGCAATCAATCCTTTGACGATGTCGGCATCGCTTTCCGCGATGAAATCGAGGGTATCCATTGTGCCTGGTCGCTTGCGGGCCGAGAGGTAGACGGTGCTTTGGCAGCCATGCACCCGATTCGCCTCGATGCGTTCACTCTCCGGGAAAGCAGGTAGCTTGTTTCCCAGGTCAATGATGTACTGGTAACGATCGGCCCAGTCATCCAGAAACGAAAATTCATCGATCAACTGCTCTGCAGCAGTTTCGGGGGATGTGGCACTGGCTTCGGGAAAGTTGAAGTCATTTCCCATTTGTAGAGAGATGGCAGGTTGACTGGATCGTTCCTGGCGAAGTGTCTTCAGCGATTCCACAAGTACATCGATATCGTGCGATGTGTTATACACCCCCAGGCTGGCACGGATAGTCGCATTGATGCCGAGTCTGTCCATCAAAGGCATACAGCAATGGTGGCCAGTGCGAACGGCGATACCATCGACATCGAGTCGCAGCCCGACATCGTAAGCAGCCTGGTAAGGATTTTCCAGCACGAAGGAGATGCAGCCTGATTGGTGTTTCGCTTGACCAATGATCCGCAGGCCGGGCACTTCGTGCAGTCGCCTTTCGAGATACTTCAGCAGTACCTCTTCGTGTCGGGCGACCTTGTCCAAGCCTTGTTTCTGCAGGTAATCGATGGCGGTACCCAGCCCCACTGCACCGGCAATGTGAGGCGTGCCCGCTTCAAACTTGTTAGGCAAGTCGGCATAGGTTGTCTTGGCGAAGGTGACCTGGCGGATCATATCGCCACCACCCTGATAAGGTGGCATCTCCTCCAGCCAGGCACGTTTACCGTAAAGCACGCCGATACCGGTGGGGCCATAGAGCTTGTGGCCTGAGAAGGCATAGAAATCGACATCGAGCGACTGCACATCGGTGGGGTGATGGGCTACCCACTGAGCACCATCGACCAGCACCACTGCTCCAACTCCGTGAGCCAGTTTCGTGATGTGGGCAATGTCAATCACACTGCCCAAGGCATTGGAAAGATGTGTCACAGCCACGATGCGAGTGCGGGGCGACAGCAGTTTGCGATATTCATCCAGAATCAACTCGCCCGCATCATTGATGGGGATGACTTTCAGCACCGCACCATACTGTTCGCAGGCCAACTGCCAGGGGACAATGTTCGAGTGATGTTCCAGCGTGGAAACAATGATCTCATCGCCAGGCTTGAGCAAAAGCCTACCCAGGGATGAAGCCACCAGATTGATGCTTTCGGTGGTGCCGCGGGTGAAGATGATCTCACAGGATTCTTTGGCGTTCAGAAAGCGGGCGACTTTCTCGCGGGCCTGTTCGTAGAGTGCGGTCGCTTCCACGCTGAGTTCGTAGTTGCCTCGATGAATGTTGGCGTGGTGCTTTTCGTAGTAATCGCCGACCGCATCAATCACCACTTGCGGCTTCTGGGTGGAAGCGCCGCTATCGAGATAGACCAACGGTCTGCCCCGCATGGGTTGCTCAAAAATCGGGAAATCGCCACGAACATTCAGCAAGCCTGGCGGCGCTGCTATGGTATCGCGTTTCGATTTCAGCGAAGCGGACATGAAAACGTTACTCCGAAACGCTGGTGTTCAGAAACCGATGTTCCAGTTCTTCCCGCAGTGCCGGGATATTCACCCGGCTGATCAGTTCATTGGCAAAGGCAAAGGTCAGCATGGTTTCCGCTTCGGGAACGCTGATGCCTCGTGAACGGAGATAAAAAAGCATGTCCGCATCGAGCTGCCCGACGGTGGCACCGTGCGTGCACTTGACATCATCAGCAAAAATTTCGAGCTGAGGCTTGGTATCGATGGTGGCATCAGGGGATAGCAGCAGCGTCTGGTTGGTCTGCTTGGCATCAGTCTTCTGGGCATCCTGCCTGACGAAAATCTTTCCGTTGAAAACGCCTTTGCCCTTGTCCGCGATGATACCCTTGTAGATTTCATGACTGTTGCAGTGGGGCATAGCATGATCGATGGTGGTGTGGTTATCGATCAGCCTGCTGGCATCGGCGGTATAGAGGCCGTTGAGCGTGGTCTCGCAGTTCTCCGCGGTGAGGTTGGCGAAGAGATCGTTTCGCACCAGGTCGCCACCATGCGTGAAGGCATGCGAGCGGAAGTTGCTGCCCCGGCATTGCCGGGTCTGCTGGGTGAGGAAATGGAAACTGGTGGTGGCGACATCGTTGACACGGTAATGATCAATGCGGGCTTCCACGCAGAGAACAAATTCGCTGACTGCAACTGTCAGATCGGGTTTTTCACCAGCGGAATGATGCGTTTCGATGATGGTCGCCTGGCTGTGTTTGTCAGCCAGCACCAGGATACGGGGAAATGCCATCACGCCCCGGCCTGATTCCTGGAAGATCAGGTGGATGGGCTGTTCAATAACACACTCTCGCGAGAGGTGGATGAAGACGCCATCCTGCAGAAATGCGGTGCCCAGGGCAGCAAAGACCCGATCATCGAAGGTAGCGTGACGTGCCAAGTGGTTTTCAACCAGTTCAGCTTTACTGGTGAGAGCATCATTGAGACTGAGAATAGTGCAACCAGCGGGCAGCCCCTCTAGCTGTGACAGTTCCGGCCGGAAGAAGCCATCGGTGCAGACGACCCGAATAGTGTTGGGGATGGCAAAGGGGTCAGTCAGCGGTTCAGATTGATTTTTGGCGAGCGGGAAAGTGTGCTGGTACAGCTTGTTCAACGGCGTGAATCGCCATTCCTCATCTTTGCTGCCCGGAAAGCCGAGTTCATCGAAGCGGGCAATCGCACTGCTTCGCAGCCGACGCAGGAATGGTGTATCGGTGTCGGCGACGGATTTTTCGAACGTTTCAAACGCACTCAGCATCTGGCTTTTCAATGCCAATTGTTCACTTGATGCTTTCTGTTTTGCGATGCTCATTATTGTCTCGTATTCAAAATGTGCCTGACTAGAAGAACCCCCTCACCCCCAACCCCTCTCCCTCCAGGGGAGAGGGGAGAATCAGGCTTTCACCAGTTGTTTTTTCAGATCAGCTTTGATGCCATCGTAGCCCTTGGATTCGAGTTCCAGGGCAAGTTCCTTGCCACCCGATTTGACGATGCGGCCATCCACCAGCACGTGCACAAAATCGGGCACGATGTAGTTCAGTAAACGCTGATAGTGCGTAATGACCACGAAGGCACGATTATCGTTGCGAAGGGCATTGACGCCTTCTGACACCACTTTGAGGGCATCGATATCAAGGCCTGAATCGGTTTCATCAAGGATGGCCAGCTTAGGGTCGAGCACTGCCATCTGAAAAATTTCGTTGCGTTTCTTCTCGCCGCCGGAGAAACCTTCGTTCACTGGCCGCTTGAGCAGTTCTTCGCTCATGTGGATGAGCTTGAGCTTCTCACGCACCAGTTTCATGAACTGGGATGCATCGAGTTCAGGCAACCCTTGGTACTTGCGTTTGGCATTGAGGGCGGCACGCAGGAAGTAGGTGTTGCCTACGCCGGGAATTTCCACCGGGTACTGGAAAGCCAGGAACAGCCCTTCGCATGCCCGTTCTTCTGGGTCGAGTTCGAGCAGGTCTTTGCCGTTGAAGGTGACGGAACCTTCGGTGACTTCGAAGGCTTCTTTGCCTGCGAGCACGCCGGCAAGAGTGCTTTTGCCTGAGCCGTTTGGCCCCATGATGGCATGCACTTCGCCCGGCCTGACTTCGAGAGTCAGGCCTTTCAGGATTTCCTTATCTTCAACACGGGCATGGAGGTTTTCGATGGTGAGCATTGTCTTGTCTTCAGATAGATTTCGAGATGAATTGGACGATTGCACGATGCGATCATCCGGTTGAAATTCACAGGCATACATTCATGCTGTTTTGTTTAGCACCACTGTGCTTATTGATGGCAAATGTGGAACCAGGTGTTTTCCTTCATGTCGTACCTTCAATCATCAATCGTCTCGCCGTCCATGGCAGAGCGGATGTCGAAGTACAGGCCGAGTGCTGCTCCGAATATCAGGCCGGCCAGCATTCCAGTCTCCACGTCGCCTCCCCACTGGACAAGCAGAACGAGGAGGCCGACAAGAATCGTCCCCGTAATACTCCACTGGATAGTGCAAGGGAACAGCCGCCAGAGAGCTGATATCCATCGCCGGTACCATGGTGGCAGAGGAGGCAACTCCGACTGGTTCAACGGATACTGTGTAATGCTTGCTAATCGTTCGGTTCCTTTCTCGTGATCGGCTTGCTGATCATTCCGAGGTTCGTCATCAAAGTCATGAAGGTATCGTTCGCTAATGTATAGATGAACCTCAGCATTATTTGCTGCATGAGCTAGTCATCTACTCATCACCCCACGCTTCCTTCCAGGCTGATGCCCAGCAGCTTCTGGGCTTCCACTGCAAACTCCATAGGCAGCTCTTTGAACACTTCCTTGCAGAAGCCGTTCACGATCATGCTGACCGCATCTTCGCTGCTGATGCCGCGCTGGTTGCAATAGAAGATCTGGTCTTCGCCAATCTTGCTGGTGCTTGCTTCGTGTTCCACCTGGGCTGTTGGGTTTTTCACCTCGATATACGGGAACGTGTGTGCTCCGCAGCGGTCGCCCAGCAGCATTGAATCGCACTGCGAATAGTTGCGGGCATTGTCAGCACCTTTGTTGATCTTCACCAGGCCACGGTAGGTATTCTGGCCGTTGCCTGCCGAGATGCCTTTACTGACAATGGTGCTGCTGGTGTTCTTGCCCAGATGTACCATCTTGGTGCCGGTATCGGCCTGTTGTTTCGCTTTGGTCAAAGCTACCGAATAAAACTCGCCCACTGAATCGTTACCTTGCAGAATCACGCTTGGGTATTTCCAAGTGATAGCTGAGCCGGTTTCCACCTGCGTCCAACTGATCTTGGAAGCGAACCCTTTGCAGATGCCCCGCTTGGTGACAAAGTTGTAAATGCCCCCTTTTCCCTCTTCATCGCCGGGGTACCAGTTCTGAACGGTGCTGTACTTGATTTGTGCTTTGTCACCTACTGCAATCAGTTCCACCACCGCAGCATGCAACTGGTTTTCATCACGCATCGGAGCGGTGCAGCCTTCCAGGTAGCTGACGTAGGCACCTTCTTCAGCAATGATGAGCGTCCGTTCAAACTGGCCGGTGCCTGCCGCATTGATGCGGAAGTAGGTGCTCAGTTCCATCGGGCAGCGGACACCCTTGGGGATGTAAACGAAGCTGCCATCGGAAAAGACCGCGGAGTTCAGCGCTGCGAAGTAGTTGTCGTTGGCAGGCACCACCGAGCCCATGTACTTCTCGACCAGTTCCGGGTGATGCTGAATCGCTTCGCTGAACGAACAGAAGATAATCCCCTTGCTGGCCAGTTCTTTCTGGAACGTGGTCTTTACCGAAACACTGTCGAAAACCGCATCGACCGCGACATTGCTGTTGCCTGTCAGCCTTTCTTTTTCTTCGAGCGAGATGCCCAGCTTTTCAAAGACCTTGTCGAGTTCCTGTTTGTCTACCTTCAAACTCGGCGCGGAATAGTAGCTCAACGACTGATAATCGATTGGACCGATCTTGAGGTTAGGCCACCAGCGAGGCTCTTCCATTTTGAGCCAGTTGCGAAACGCTTTCAGACGGAACTCGAGCATGAATGCTGGTTCGTTCTTCTTCCGCGAGATCAGGCGGATCGTGTCTTCCGTCAAACCGGGTGGAATCTGGTCAGCTTCTATTTCGGAATAGAAGCCTTCCGCATATTCGCGGCTCGCGAGTTCTTGCAATGTCTGCGTATCAGTAGGCATACAGATCCTGGCTAAGTTGTTTCAGATGAATGCACCGATACTGTATTTTTCATCGGTACACGGATGTTCAGATTCATCACAGCAGGCCGTGGGCGACTCTCATCGCCTCGGCTACCTATGGGCATCGCCAAACGCTGCTGCACCATCGTTGCCCAGTGCGTCTTGTCATCGAGCAGATCGGCCAGCGTCAGGCCATCAAGAATATGCTGCATGCAACTTTCCAGCGTTTGCCAGAGCGAACGCAGGTTGCACGAAGAATGATGGACACAAGTACCTTCGGTTTCAGTACCTGCATGCTTCTGGCAATACTCGCTTTCTTCAAAGAGCCTTTCGCCAATCGCCAGCAGCACGGTTCCCAGGCCCAGTTCATGAGGAGGCTTGGCGAGTTTGTACCCACCCGACCGCCCCAGGGTGCTGTCGATGAACCCCACCTGTCGAAGCAGGCTGAGCATCTTGGCAGCATAAGGGGTGGAAAGCCCTTCGCGCTCAGCAATCTCGGCAATGCTCAGGCTGTTCTTTTCCCCCGCCCGGGCAATCTGCAACAGGCAACGCAATCCATATTCTTCTTGAGCTGTGATTTTCATGATGCTGCTGGCATTCTAGACTCGTCTCTGCAATAGTCTACAGATAAGTGAATGATTTAAGTGCTTATGGGGCATTTAGATAAGGAAATTTTTATTGAGACGAAGTCTCAATAAAAGTGGTTGCGATTACATTGGCATACCAAGGAGAAATTGTTTGACTTGGATAGAGTAAGCAATGAGTATGGCGAAGTGATTGTGCAGCGAAGTTACTGCGTTATTCAATATAGGCTTGGCTTCGGAGGCGATGGGTGGCTTCGGGCTTTTTGGTACTATCCGACGGTCGGTGTTTCGCCCGTAGGTGGTCGGCTTACGATGCTGTCCTCCACGTGGTGGCGGAGCATCTTGACGCCTCGACATCAGCGAGAGAACTGCGTGACTGGCTGCTGGCCCAGTTACCGGGACCCGAAGATGAGGAGCACGTCGGGTTCGGCCCCTGGTTTCGCAAGTCCGACCAGCAATTGGTTGAGCGGTTCTTGGACTTGCGTGAGTTCACGTCCGAGAATCAACGGCTGTTCCATCAGGCGGCGCGGCGGGCCGGTGAGCATACACAATCGGTCGAGAGCGAGGGCTGGCCAGATTGGCTCCGCAACTGCCTTGAGGACTTGGCGGCTAGAGCGGATAACGGTGAGCCGCCGCTGAGCAGGTCGGAGTGGCGCGAGGTCGTGTCTTCCCGGGGCCGGCACATCGGACCGGGTTGGCAAAAGTCCTAACCTTGAACAGCTTGGGTGCCATGCTCACCCCCAAGGTGAACTTGGTAAGTGTGATTTGACACGGTATCCAAATTCACCATGCCCGCCTTGAGGGCGGGCATGGCACTTTGGCCTGTGAACCGTGGCCGGGTGCCCTGGTTTGGTCGTACTCGACCTAACCAGGACGGAACCATCCTGTACCCCGGCATCGTTAGCCGGAGTACCGGCAAACGATGGCAACTGTGCGAAACACCATCGGCTCCCGCAACCCAACTGCCAGGGAGTATTCGTAAAGCTTGTCTGTCAACAGCGTAGGGTGTACGAAGTTGGTCATGCGGGATCGCTCCAGAGCGGAGGTGCCTTGGGTGGGCTTGTTTGGGATGTCATCTCGTTATTTGTTCTAATCGAAGTGTGTTCAACATTCTATCCACAACCTGATCGTCACGGCCGGCAGCACTTACCTTGCAACGGTAACATACACTGAGTGGCATAGAATTGGCACACAGCGCCCACCCCCGAATCCATTCGTCACCTGAAACAAAGTCCACAAAGTTACCAGTGAAATCTCCACTCCGATTGTCTGAAACCCGCCGCCCCCTGGCCCGATCAGTGTGACCAACCCATTCTACCCACTTAGCAGCACTCATGATGCCGCGTTCGTCAGGTGTTAGCCGGAGTGACGCATCGTTGGTCTCCGGAACAATAGTCAAATACCTGGCAGGCTCTCCTAATGCAGTCTCTTGGATGATCTCCGCACTCCATCTTGGTGCGAGCACAATAGACCAACCAAAAGCAGAATAGCGATTCAGCATGTGATACGCCTCGCGACTATGGCAACAGTCGCATCCACGTCAATCCATCCAATAAGATACAGGTTCTCAGGCCCAACGGGCCGGGGCAATTTAGCCCAGGGCACTGCCCTGGGGAAAGAAGCCAAAGTCGGAGAAAGCCCTGAAAGGGCGAGATAACACACTCACGATTCACAGTTATCCCTCCCCGGTGAGGCTGAGAAATCTCATGGTTTCATGCTCCCAGGGCGGTGCCCTGGGCTCTCCTCTCTCGCCCCTTTGGGGCTAAGCCACCCGGTTCCAGTGGCATCCAACCCATGCCCCTGCTACATTAAGCTTCGTCTGTTCTTCTCCCAAAACCTCTCCCCCTGTTTACTTGCAGGAGATATGACGTGGCAGTATCCAAAGAGGCGATCAAACACAAGAACATTGTCTTCACCGAACATCCCATGCTGGATGTGTCGCCGGTGTTCCGCATGGCTCGCCAGCAGATGGTCAAAGTCGCCGAGCGAAGCGAACTGGAACCGGGAATTCTTGATCGACTCAGCGTACCCAAGCGATGTTTCATTGTCAGCATTCCCGTTCGCCTTGACGATGGCTCGACGCGAGTCTTCAACGGCTTCCGTGTTCAGCATCACATTACCAGCGGGCCGGCCAAGGGTGGGCTGCGGTATCACACCGCCGTAGATCTTGGTGAAGTAGCAGCACTGGCCATGTGGATGTCGTGGAAATGTGGCCTGATGAATCTGCCTTTCGGCGGTGGCAAAGGTGGCATCACGGTTGACCCAGTCAAGCATAGCAAACGCGAACTGGAACGCATCACCAGGCGCTACACCGAAGAACTGCTGCCGATGATCGGGCCTCGCGTCGACGTGATGGCACCGGATGTCGGCACCGATGAACAGACGATGGCCTGGATCATGGATACCTACTCCATGAGTATTGGCCATGCCTGCCCCGAAATTGTCACCGGCAAACCGGTTGAAATTGGTGGCTGTCTGGGTCGCCGTGAAGCGACGGGTCGTGGTGTTGTCTACACGATCATGTGTGCTCTCAAGGAATACAGCATTGATCCCAAGCAGGCTACTGCCGTCGTGCAGGGGTTTGGCAACGTGGGATCGGTCGCTTGCAATGAGCTGGTCCAGCGTGGCGTCAAGATTCTTGCCGTCTCTGATCGCTATGGTGCGATCATGAATGAAGATGGGCTCGATATTCCAGCATTGATCAAGCATGTGAATGAAAACCCCAAGGGCTTGCCTGATTTCCCCAAGGCGAAAAAAGTTGATCCGAAAGAAATGCTCAACATGAAATGCACCGTGTTGGTGCCAGCAGCGCTGGAACGGGTGATCACAGCAGAAAATGCAGGGAAGCTGCAATGCAAGATCATTGCTGAAGGTGCCAATGGCCCCACGACACCTGAAGCGGATGACATCCTCGAAGAACGAGGCATCGTGATCATACCTGATATCCTTTGCAACGCTGGTGGTGTCACCGTCAGCTACTTCGAATGGGTGCAGGATCTGCAGCAACTCTTCTGGGATGAAGCTGAAGTGCAGAAACGATTACAGCGACTGATGGAAGATGCGTATTCCAGAGTCAGGAAACTGGCCAAAGAACGTGACTTCAAGAACAACCGTATCGCAGCACTGACACTCGGCGTAGAAAAGGTAGCCCGCGAAAAAGACATCCGCGGTTTGTACCCATAAGAGTCAGAGGTCAAGGGTGAGAAGACAGGCATCTAATTCCTGTCTTCTCATTTCGCCCCTCAACCCCGACCCCTGAAACCTCACCCCTGACTCTTCCGCGGATATGCCTTCGCTACCTCCTTCACCTTCTGTTCAAAGCCTGCAGGAACTTCTTCAAACCCTTTGAGCTTATACAGCGTCAGCACGCGGGCGCCTTCAGGCTTCTCGTTCGATTTCAGCAATGCATCTTTGAATTTAGCCAACGCATCCTTGTCTGCATGCTTTTCGTTGTACATCACCGTAGCAGGGGGGAAATCCATCGAAGTATGGATCGCCTTCAGCTTCTTGAATCTGCCTGGCTTGCGTTCCTTGAAAACTTCCATGCCTGCACCTGTAACAATCGCGGCCCGAGCATTGCCATCGAGAACTTCTTCCAGCGTTTCATCAACATTGCCAGATTTCTTCTGTTGGAATGCCTTATCCAAAGGCTGACCCAGCGTTGCCTGCAGATAATATTGCGAAACAAACGGTATACGATCAGGGATGGCAACTTTGGCGCCTGATAGGTCTTTCAAATCCTTGGCTGTATCGCTTTCCTTGGTAACCACTACCGTTCGTGTCGAGCCTTCATCAATGCTGGCTACCAGGAGCGCTTTGGCTTCCGGATAAGCAACTTGCAACCAGGCGTATTCCAGACCCGTTAGAATTACCAGTTGTATCTTTCCTGTTTTGAACTCAGATTCGACCTGCGATAAGGTCACCACATCAAAAACTGCGTCGGTTTTCGTGTCTTTCTGAATGATCTCAGCAAAAGGCTTGATCTGTTCAACCACCTTGTCACGATCCTGCCCGGCAAAAACACTCTCTAATAAAGCCACCTTCACCGGCTCATGGGAGGCCGCCCGGATGGAACTCCAGGGAACCAGTATTCCGGAGGCGAGTATTGCCTGTAACCAATTCCGGCGTGTTGTCAGCATGGTGTATATTCCTCATAATCCCTGAAGTCTGGCCTTGAACGCTTGCCCAGCAGGAAAACGCAAATTATACTCGATGAGAGGCTTTGTCGTCAAAAATTCGTTCTTGAAGTCATGGTATGGCTTCAGACAGAGAAGGGAACCGTTTTGTGGCCCAGCGGCGCATCCGACTTCGCGGTGTAGGTCCCCAGGTTGAGGGCAAATACTGGGAATCGGAATCGTTGCTGCGCATCGGTCGCTATGAACATCTCGAAATCGTTCTGAACGATGCCTCCATCAGCCGACGACATGGTGAATTAGCTGCTACTGACCAGGGTTGGATTGTCCGCGATCTGGGCAGCACCAATGGCACCTATCTGAACGGTGTTAAAGTTGGTCGCACTGATCGCAAAATCAAAGTCCGTGACGTCATCCAGTTTGGCAACCTGGTCATGGTGGTAGCTGTCTGTGAAGATGGCCCCAGTGAACCCGAAGAACCACCGACCGGTGGCCTGCAGATACAGGCATCCAGCACCAATTCCTGGCACCGTGCACTCGAAAGCGTTGCTTTCCAGCACATCAACAAACCTCGCTCTGGCGACAGGCTGATGGCACTGTTGCGTGCCGGCCATCATCTGGTTCATGCCAATTCCCTCGACGACCTGCTTCGCTCCGTTCTCGATGATGCTGTCTCAGCACTCGATGCCCAGCGTGCCGCCATCGTGCTTTCCAATGAAGACAGCAACGATTTGGTACTGAAAGCAGTTGCAACCAAGGACAAGGAATCCAAAGGCCGGGTATACTTCAGCAAGAGCATTGCCCGCCGATGTTTTGACAAGGCAGAATCTGTTCTGTGTCGCGATGTCACTCATTCGCCGGAACTGGCCGTTGCCAACAGCATTGCCGATGGCACCATGAGTTCCGTCATCTGTGCTCTGCTCCGCTCCCCTCGCAAACAGCTGGGCGTTTTGCACCTCGATCGTGGTCCACTAAAAGAGCCTTTCACCAACGATGATCTGCAACTGGCTGATGCCCTCGCTGCCAGTGTTTCAGCAGGCATTGAAGTCGCTCAATTAGTCGAACAACAACGTGAACTGTTTCTGCGTACCGTTACTGCACTGGCTCAGGCAGTCGAAATGCGAGACGCCTATACGGGCAACCATACGCAGCGTGTCACCGATTACTCTTTGATCATCGCCCAGGAACTCAAGTTAAGTGCTGAAGATGCACGCTGGGTGCAGATTGGCACGCCGCTGCACGATATCGGCAAGATTGGCATCGATGACTCCATTCTCCGCAAGCGCACCAATCTGACACACGAAGAATATGAGATAATGAAGTCGCACACCACTAAGGGTGCGTCAATCCTGATGGCCATACCCGAACTGACACCAGCGATCCCCATCGTTCGCAGCCATCATGAACAATGGGATGGCGGCGGATACCCGGATGGACTCAAAGGCGAGCAGATTCCGCTCCTGGCCCGCATCGTTGCCGTGGCAGATGCCTTTGATGCCATGACCTCAGACAGGCCTTACCGCAGTGGGCTTTCCATGCAGCGTGCTTTTGATGAAATCCGCACCAAGGCAGGCAAACAGTTTGACCCGGAAGCAGCAGCAGCTTTCCTCCGTCAACGCGAGAAAATCGAAGAGTCTTACTCACAGCGTGTTGTGCTGGAAGAACCCGAAGAAGCCATTCACCCCGCCTCGATTAGCCAATCTTTCCTCGATGTCGATCATGGCACCAATACCAGTTGCATCGATCCTTCCGTATTACCACGGCAGCATCGATAAACAGGAACGTGGTCATCTGTTTCCGTTGAAATGACGCGATGATGAGCGTCTATGCCATCAGTAACAATAACAAAATGCAGAGAGCTTGTTCCACGGTGCACACCTAATCGCGTTCTTGTAGAATAAACGAGCAGCTTCGTTTGAAATCAGGTGCTCATGAGTGGCGATCAGATTCGTGTTCTCGTCGTCGATGATCAGGAAGTCCATGCCCAGGCCGTAGCAGAAAGCCTGTCGCGCATCGGCTACGATTGCGCCATTGCCACCAGTGGCCAGGATGGTCTCAAGAAAATCGAAAACGAAGACTTCGATGTGGTCATTACCGATTTGCGTATGGATGAAGTCGATGGCCTGGCCATCCTGCGTAAGGCTAAAATGGAATTGCCCGATGCGGAAGTGGTCCTGGTCACAGGTCATGGCGACATCAAAACCGCAGTCGCAGCTATGCAGGGTGGAGCTGCTACCTACCTTACCAAACCGGTAGACATCAGCGAATTGCGTGCGGTGGTGGATAAGTACACGCAACGGTATCGTCTGTCTCAAACCAATAAAGAATTGCAACGCCAACTGGATGAGCGATTCGGCTTCGAAGGTGTCATTGGCAGCAGTCCGTTGATGCATGCTGTACTGGATCGTCTCAAGCAACTGGCTCCCACCGACAGCAGGGTTCTCATTCAGGGCGAAACAGGAACTGGCAAAGAACTGGTCGCCAAAGCACTTCACTTCAACAGCCCGCGAAAAAACAAACCGTTTGTTCCTCTTAACTGTACCGCGCTGAACGAAAACCTGCTCGAAGATGAATTGTTCGGCCATGAAGCTGGCGCCTACACCGGTGCAGACAGGCAACGCAAAGGTAAGTTTGAATACGCCAACGGTGGCACGCTGTTTCTCGATGAGCTAGGTGAAATGTCCATCCCACTTCAACAAAAACTGTTGCGGGTGCTAGAAGATGGCCAGGTCTATCGTGTGGGTGGCAACGAACCCATCAAAGTGAACGTGCGAGTGATTTCCGCAACCCACCGCGACCTGGAGCAGGCGGTTGCCAAGGGTACTTTCAGGCAGGATTTGTACTATCGGCTCAAAGTCGTCACCATCAAACTCCCACCACTTCGTGAACGCCGCGAAGATATCACTTTGCTGGCACATCATTTCATGAAAGAGTTTGCGAGTCGCTATGGCCGGGAGATCAAGACCATTGCGGCTGAGGTAAGACGCATGTTCAGCAGCTACGATTGGCCAGGCAACGTTCGGGAATTACGACATGTTATTGAAAGCATGGTCGTCGTTGACCGTGATGGAATTCTGGGCATTGATGATTTACCCGAAAACGAAGGACTAGGTAAAGCCCAGGATGCCGTAGCATTGCCTCTGGGCGATTCCTCTCTGGTGGGCAAACCGCTCGCCGAAGTGGAGCGATATTATATTCTACAAGCACTCGAAATGGCCAACGGCAACCGCGAAGAAGCCGCCCAGATGCTAGGCATCGGCGAACGAACACTGTACCGCAAAATTAAAGAATACGAAGACTCGGGCTACATGCCCAAACGCCGCCCAGTGACAACCTAAAGAGATTTGCTCCAAGTTCTTAATCCGCCCATTTAGCCCGCATGGATTTGGTACAGGATAGCAATCCAGTTCCAAAAAAAAACTGTGCGCAAGTTGTTGCACATTCATCGTTCTATAGATGTTATTGCATGCAGGAATTACTCATGACCGCTTCCATGCCTCGCTGGCAAGATCTGTTCACCCGCATGCTGGCTCAAGAATCTCCTGCTGAAATCGCTAGCGAGGTTGAGCCTTATCAAGCCCAGCCAGCTCTGGGTATTGACCTTGCCTTGACGTGGTGCGAAGCCATGCTGCCAGCCACAATGCTCAGCGATGTTGCTGTTTCTGCCCATTTCCCGGCAGCGTGGGGTGCAGCCAGGCATGTCGACCTGCTGACTCCTTTTCCCTGCTGCATCGGCATGGCACCACAATTTCTGCAGCGGATACAGGCATTGCTGGAGAATAGTAAACACTTTTTCGAGCAAACCCTACCTGCCTCGCGGCCACGGTTTACTGCTGAGCCTACACTCGATTCCAAAACCGTGATTTCCCAGTTAGCTGTTGCCCGGCTGGCGGGGGATCACGACAAGTCTCGCGAGTTGATTGCTCAACTCGATGGGGAAGTGCTGCAGAAGAATGAACTCGCATCGCAGCACTGGCTGGAAGGTGACCGGGATACTGCTGCATCAATCTGGAACGATCTGCCTGCGGTTCATCCCGTCATTGCATTCAACCAGGCTCTAGTTGCACTGGCACACGGAGAGTCGAAACAGGGTAAAGCCCGCCTGCAGCAAGCCATCGATGGCTTTGACGAGAACACCGGCTGGCATCATCTGAGTGAATTGTATCTGGCGTTGGCTGAGGCTGGTGTGTAATAGTTCGCAGAAAATAAAGCAGGGTTGCATCATTCCTCAGATGCAACCCTGTTGAACTTTTGGGTGGTAGCAAACGCAACCCATTCTCCCAAAAAGGGTTGATGATCAGCGCCTGGCGGACTGCTGCACTGGAATGGTGTTGCGTTCGATGAGTTCATTAGCTTCGGTAGCTTCGCCCCAGCCTTTGAAGACCATCTTGCCTGGGCCTTTGTAGTTGAGGAACCAGGTCTGCAGGATATCGGTCACGCCGGGGAACTGTTCATTGAGTTCCTTCAGCGACTTGACCTTGGCTAGTGGTGTATGTTCCATCACTGCCAGCACTTTGTGATCGAGTTCGCCTTTATCGACGAGTTTCAGCAAGCCGACCACTTTCACTTTGGCGACAGTTCCACGAGCAAGAGCCGGGCCGAGGATGAGTACATCGACCGGGTCGCCATCGCCACCAGTTTCCTTGGCCAGCTTGGTGCTGGGGACTACGCCGTAATTACATGGGTAAGGCAAATACTTCACGATGCGGGGAGCGCCTTCGCGGATTTCGAGTTCCATCTTGCCCGTATGGTTGATTTCCCACTTGGCATTAGTACCTGAGGGGATTTCGACGATAGCATTGATAGTCGCATCGTCATTGCGAGTAGGGTAGCCGTTGTAAAGGTTCTTGATGCCACGAATGGTCAGTAAATCGACCTGTTTCACGTTTTCAGCTAGTGGCGCCGGGCCGTTGGCGAGTTTGTATTCGGGAGTGGCTGTACTGGGCTTACTGGATGCATCATCAGCCCCGGCCTGAGTGCAGACCAGTCCACACGTTATCAGCATGAACAGCCAAAGTCTTAAACGCATGTATCCAGCTCCGGTGCAAAAGGCTCGATCTGTCCGAGTAACGCAAGATGTGCAACCTTGATGAATCTCAAATTAAGGAAGGCAGGCTGAAGTGTTAATAGACTTGGCGGTTCCTTCATGAAAGGATCACAATGTCTTCACAAACATCAGCTCAAAATCTTCACGTACACGAATTGAAACGCAATCATTCACAGCATTTTCAGCTATGCACCTGATAATCGTCTTGGAACTTAAATACAAGTATGACTGTTACACTCTGTTATGATCAATGCACTTTTCTCAGTCGCGACTTCTCACCTTGACTTCATGCTGAATACGGTCGCTCGGATGGAGAATAACCTGATCTCCTTCGGACAATCCTCCAAGCACTTCTGCTTCGGCACTGTTCTTCCTGCCCAGTTGCAGTTTCGTCAGTTGCGAACGTTGGTTGACAACCCGAAACACCGCCCACTCTCCTTGCGAGCGAAACAAAGCACCGGTAGGAACTTTCAGCACATCTTTTCCTTCCCAGATAACGATGCGGGCATCGACACGATAACCATCACCCAATGCAGAATCAGACTTCTTCAGGTCATCGAAATCAATGATGATGTAAACGCGTTGTTCTTCCACCCCCAGAGCAGAAAGCTTGAGGAATCCCGCAGGCTCAACGAGTCGTACCCGGCCCGTGAGCGTCTGTGTACCGCCCCAACGTTCCAGGAAGACGCGAGCACCCGGCTTGATTTTTACTGCATCACTGGAGAGTACATCCACTTCCACTTCCAAATCGGTCGGATCACCCACTTCCACCAGCCTGGTGCCTGGCGTAACCGGGCCAGCACTTTCCTGGTACACTCGAAGAATTCGACCATTGATCGGCGAGTATAATTCATAGATGTCCGTCTGCTGGGAAGTGCGACTGCGAAGCAGAGCAGCTGTGGCTTGTTCGAGTTCAAACTCCGCTACCGTAACGCGAAACTCGGCAGCTCGGAGTTCTTCCTGTGCCATGCGTTCCAGGAGTTCTGCCTGTTCATAGGCTTCGACGGACACAGCCTGTGTTGCGAAGAGCTTTTTTGCTCTTTCGTAATTGTTTTTCGTCAGCACATGTGCTTCTTTCAAGCGGGTCTGGGTGGCTTGTGCCTGTTTCAGAGCAGCCTGAAAGGCTCGGCGTCGGGCTTCAGCTTCCGCGAGAGCCCGGGCATCCAGCAGGGAGGGATCGTTGGGCAGAATGTTGGTCAGCAAGGTGCTGCCCGGCTTGACTTCATCACCGGGATGCAGTGCGATACGCTGCATGAAACCTGCCAATGGCGCCGAAACGGTATAGCGTTCCTTGATGCGAGTTCTGCCATCTTCATCTACTGTTACGAGAAGCGTTCCGCGATTCACCTGAGCCACATCCACTCTGATTGGCGCGGGCATGAAGGCATACACCAGCGCCGCCAGGATTGCGAGCACCAGAGCCGAGTTGATAATCGTTTTCATGTACCCGGGCATGGATTACTCCCTTGCCTTCAAGACCGCCACCAGGTCAAGGCGATTCAGTCGATAACTGACCAACCACGCGGAAATACCGGTAGCAATCACGGTAATCGTGATGGCCAGGGCATACGTGGATGCATGTATCACCAGGGGAAATCGCTGCGTTTCCGTATCGAGTGCAGTCATCATCAGCCAGGCAAGCAGATAACCCAGCAACAGACCCAGAGGGATAGCCAGCAGGGTGATGACAGCGAGTTCACCCAGGAACATGGTGGAGATTTCGCTTCGGGTAAATCCCATGACACGCAAGGTTGCTAGTTCCCGACTCCGTTCCGAAAGCGAAATACGGGCATTGTTATAGACTACACCAAAGGCGATAACACTGGCAAAGAAAACATTGAACAAGATCATCATCAGAAGATTTTCATCCAGCAATTGCTGGAAAGTGTCAATCATTTTCTGTTTCAGATTGATACCAGCGATGCGTGGCATGGATTTCATTTCGCGGTACAGTTGATCCACGTGTTGCTGGTCGACCTGCAGAAAAGCTCCTGAGCTGGATTCACCTTCTCGCATCATCCGATGCAAGGCATCTTTATGCATATAGGCGGCAGGCTCAGTGAAATCATCGAGCAGTGCAACTAATTTTAAGCTGCGTGTCGGACGTTCACCTTCGAGGATATCCACCTCGAGCCATTCGCCGACACGGCAATCGAAGATTTCGGCCAGCTTGGCGGAGATCACCAGGCCGTTTTGCGGAATCGGTACCTCTCGCCCCTGCAGGTTGAGCAGACGATACAGTTGGCGATCATCGCCCAGACCCAGTATCGCCAGGCGTCTGCTGCGATGTTGAAAACGCAACCGGGCCGGGACAGACCGGAACGCTTCACTCCGCAAGACGCCCGGCAGGTGCATCAGATCGTGCATCACGCGATTGCTGGTCGGCTCAATGAATGCAATGGTCATATCCTGTCGCTGTGCTGTCTTGAACGCCAGTTCCATCATTTCGCCGACTGCATCGCGGGCACAGTTCCCCATGACCACAATGGCAATGGAGAGCGCAATACCCAGACATGCAAGAACTGTCTTGAGAGGTTGGCGTTCCAGATTCCGGAGAATCATTTGCAGCGCGGGGGACAGCCATCCCTGGAGTCCGAACTTTTCCAGAAGGGTGGCATGGTAGACTGCCGGTGCTTCCGGTCTCATGGCTTCGGCAACCGGCAGCCTGATCGCGCTCCAGACAGCCAGCGCTGTTCCAGCACCCGATGCCAGCAGGCTCACGCCCAGACTGGCCAGAACCACACCCGGCGACAGATGGAAGTAAAAGATTGGAAAGCGAAAGAAGTGGGTATACACCTGGGTAAGGGAGTATCCCAGCCAGGCCCCCATGCTCACACCCAGGATCATACCAATGACCACCAGGAGCAGAACCAGTTTGAAGTAATGCCAGCCAGTTTCCCACGAAGAATATCCAAAAGCTTTCAGCATGGCGATCTGCTCACGCTGTATGCCGATCAGGCGAGACAGCACCACATGCAGCAGGAAAGCAGTTACTGAGAGGAAAATGATGGGTGGCAGTGATGCCATGGTGCGAAGCTGATTCATTTCATTGGAAATAAACCGGTAGGAAAGCTGGTCTGCCCGGCCATAGGCTCCTGTGCCTCCGTAATCAAAAGTGAGGCGATCCACTTTTTTGATAACTTCCGCTTCAATGGTGCCGGGAAGCAGAGAAAAGGCAACGTCGTTGAACGCACCTTCCATATCAAATGCAGCGGCCAGTTGCGAATAGCCCATCCAGAAGATGCCATATCGTCGACTGTCAGGCACGAATTCACCCGGGCGAACGGGGTAGACATATTCGGGCGAAAGCACAATGCCAACGACGGTAAGTTTCTCTTTCTTGCCGTTGATCACGGCGGCCAGCGTATGGCCAGGTGCCAGTTCATGCGCCTGGGCAAAGCTTTCATGTACCAGCACTTCTCCGGGACGATCAGGTTCAATGTTTCTCCCTCGGCGCAGGTAAAGTCTGTTCAAGAGCGGCTCGCGGCGGTCTGGAGTCGAATTGATGCGTCCCACGGCTGGTTCAGCCATGCCGGGAACATCGAGCGAAACTTCCATGACAATACGTGGCTCGAGCTGAGCGATTCCGGGAATTTCGCGCAAGGGTTCCAGCAGAGTCTGCGGTGCACGCTTGAGGTGGACGAACAGATCGGCAAAGCGAAAGCGTTCGAAAAATGTCTGTTCCGTCAGGTGCAGAGAATCGATCGTGCAGAAGGACATAACGAAAGTGGCAACGCCACAGGCCATGACCAGGCAGATCGCCAGGGCTTGCCCTCGCATGTGATAGAGTTCGCGCAGCAGTTTACGATCCAGAACAGACATATTGCTCACCAGGCCAGACCGTGTGCAGAAATTTTCTTCTGATTCGTCACGATGCTGGCAATCCTGCCATCTGATAGGGAAACAATCCGATCGGCCATGCCGGCAATCACTGCATTATGCGTAATAATTGCCGTGGTTGTACCCAGTTCACGGTTCACTTTTTCAATGGCTTCGAGCACGATGATACCGGTTTTCACGTCGAGCGCTCCGGTCGGTTCATCACAGAGCAACACATCAGGTCGCTTGGCTACCGCTCTGGCAATGGCTACCCGCTGCTGCTCGCCACCGGAAAGCTGCGACGGAAAATGGTGCATGCGATGCTCCAGGCCTACCAGTTTCAACGCCTCGGCAGGCGACATGGGTCTCTCGGCAATTTCTGTAATGAGCTTCACGTTCTCCATTGCTGTCAGGCTAGGTATCAGGTTGTAGAACTGAAAAACAAAACCAACATGTTCCCGGCGGTATCGAGTCAGGGCAGTATCATCGTTCGCCATCAAGTCGTGATCGCGATAATGCACGGTACCCGAAGTGGGAACATCCAGACCACCCAGAATATTGAGCAGAGTTGATTTGCCACTGCCCGAAGGTCCCAGCAGTACGACAAACTCGCGTGCGTAAAGATCCAGGTCCACGCCTCGCAGCGCATGGACTTCCACTTCACCCATGCGATATATTTTGGTCAAGCCACGAGCCTGGAATACGGGTTCTAACTCTGCGGGCACGAAAGATGTTCACCAAGTAAATCAATGACTTATCGATCATCGCTGACACCGTCAGCAGCATCAAGGCTAATTGTCCATTGAGTTGGAGATTCAACTTGCATATGTGCAGCATGATTGGAGCAGCAGGATTGCAACAGCCAGTATTTTTTTTCAAATCCAGAGAATTCACGACAACACGATTTTGATACAAGTATCTATTTGATAAGCATTTACATTAAGTACATCGAGGATAAAAAGTGGGCTAGGCAAGTTGGGGGAATTGAGCTATTCTTCTGCCACGCGGCAACTGCCGCGCTTTACGTGACATCATGGATGATGTTACATCGGCCAGGCCAGGAGGGCATCATGTCGAGTCGCCGAGCTATTCAGCGAAACAGACGTTGCGCTCGTGGACCTGCCCAGAGGCGGCGGGGGGTGCTGGCGTTTGAACTGCTTCTGATCCTGCCATTATTGTTACTGTTAATACTGGCTATGGTGCAGTTCAGTTTGACGTTACACGCCCGGCAGCAACTGGTAGCAGCCTCTCGAGAGGGATGTCGAGTGGCTGCCCTGGGTGGTAACCAGGAAGCCATTGAAAACACCATCAAGCGGGTTCTGGGCAACGGCCGATTGGCTGATGCCGAGATTGATATCACCGATGAAGCGGGGACACCCATTACCGCCGAGCAGATCATTCCCACGGGCGAACCGATTTCAGTCTGGCTCAGGCTGCCTACGGTGCATGTGGTGCCTGATCTGCTTCGGTTCATGGGATACAGCATTCAAAAAGATGAACTCATCGCCCGAACAGTGATGCGTCGGGAATAACTACCGTTCACGGATGGAACGGCAGAGCGATTAGCAAGGAGGCGGGCCATGCGAGCGAGCACGATGTTTGCCCTGATCGTGGCAGTGTTAGTGGGGCTGGGAGCAGCTGTTGCTGCCAAGGCCACCGGCGTGTTCAATCCGCCTGAGCCGAAGAAGGAACCACCACCCATCATGGTGCTGGCCGCTGCCACGAACATTTTTGAAGGCAACATGATTCAGTCTGCCGATGTGCGGACACGCCCTGCCACGGCTCAGGAAGCGGATCAACTGCGGCGTGGCGAGTTGCTCCCACCCATGGTGACAGCAGCGACGAAGCGGTTTGCCAAGATGAGCATTCCGACCGATGCAGCAATTCGAATAGATTTCCTGGAAGACCTGGCACCACCGACGGAACTACGAGCACGAGTAGCACCGGGGCTGCGGGCCGTGAACCTGGCCATTCCCAAGCACCATGCTGCTGGTGGGCTTATCAACGTGGGCGACTGGGTGGATGTACAATTGATGGCGGCGATTGAATCACCGGCAGTGCCACTCCCTGGCGGCGCGGCTGCAGCGGGTGGAACTACTGCACAGGCAGCGATTATCACCCGCGCAGCACGCGTCATTGCCAAGCGCAACAGCCTGTGGCCCGTCAACACGCCACTTGGCCCCGATTGTCCAGTCAACTTCACGCTGGAAACCAACCCTTACCGTGCTTCATTGATCGAATTTGCCAAGGACAAAGGCACATTGGTGCTGTTGCCTGTAGGCGATCAGGACAAGAAAGTCCTGGAAGCCCGACGACAGGAATCAATGAACCAGATGTCCAACGGCAATGGTGTCTACCCAGTGTCCTACAACATGGCTGAGTCCAAAGAGTATCGTGAAGAAGATAAGCGTGTCGGCGATTTTCTCAACGGAAACTATGTGATCAGTGAATCAGACCTCGTTCGCATCTTTCAGTTGAAGTACGTGCCTCCAACGCCACCCAGCCCGGAACGCAAGATTGAAAAAGTGGTGGGCATCAGCACGGCTGGTTACAACCGTGGGCATCCTGGCAGCAGTGATGTAGGAAGCGATGAGGGTAATGCCGGAGCCATTTCTCGCCGCAGTGGTCCTTCCACCGGTGAACCGGGTTCTTACACGGTAGGCGGTACAACCGCGAGTCCATTCCGGTTTCGTCCGCCTGATGCTTCTTCCAACTGCAATTCGTGCCAGAACAGTAAGGCCAAGTGTGGCCAGAAGTAAGGAACGGATTGTTAACACACTTTGAAATACTGCCATGCTCAACAGCACATCCACTCACCGAAGACAGCACAGCCGACGAGGCGCCGCCTGGCCCCTGTTGCTGGCCAGCCTCGGTCTGGTGATGGCTGCATCTGCCCTGGCGGTTGATGCCGCGATGCTCTGGCAGGCCAGGCAGGAACTGCAGGTAGCTGCTGATGCATCAGCCCTGGGCGCCATGCTGGAACTGGCAGATGATCAACTCCTTCGCCAGTTTCCTGGCGGCATAAAGCAGGCGACGGATCGCGCTGCCGATATGTCAGTCGTACTGGCTAATCGCCATCACGTTTTAGGTGTACCACTTCGACTCGAACCGTTTGACTCGCCGGAAAGGGATTTCACTCTGGGTTTCATTGATGACCCTTCTTCGCCCCTGCAGCCTGTTGTGGAAGATTTCGACAATCCCAACATCAATGCTCTGCAGATAACCGCTCGGCGAACACGCGAACGGGGCACACCAGTTGGGCTGTTCTTTACCCGTTTGTTCCGCCTTTCATCAGCTAATGTTGCAGCCAGCGCCACGGCGATGCTCGAACGACGAGTGATTGGCTTCAGGCCAGCGGGTGATATCCGCATTCCTTTGATGCCCATTGGCATACTGTCAGATCCCTCGGCAATCGAGGAACGATCCTGGGAAGCACAGATTGACAAGCCATTGTCAACGGGTGCAGTTCGCGATCAATGGATGTTTGACAAGTCAAATCAGACATGGTCAACAACTGACGATTCTCAACAGATGGGTGATGGGCTGCCCGAAATGCAGGTGACCATTCCGCTGGAAGGCAACTTGGAAGAAGCCAACGGCATCATGCTGCAGTTTGGGCCAGTTTCACCACAGCAGTGGCGTGAACAGGCTACTCGCGGGCTTGGCCTGGAAGACCTGGTAGATTTCCAGGGACAACTCAGCCTGAACTGGGATGGCTTGCTGCCTGTAGAACAGGCTGCGATGCCTGCAGAAAAAGCCAGGCGTTTGCTCATGGATACGCTGGAGCAACTGAGTGAACGTGGCATCGCCCGCGTCTGGCCATTGTACATCCAGGTTTCAGGCAATAGTGACGAGAACCCATCCGGATATATGATCCGTGGCTTTGTTGCGGCACGCATTGCCCAGGTTCAGGTGAACGAACAATCGCTGCAACTGACGTTGCAGCCTACCGTCTTGATTACCAATACCGCATTGACACAGTTATCCGCAGAAGCCAACCCATATGTCGGGAAGGTGATGCTGATCAAATAAGCGCGGTCTTGAGCCAGTGGTTCGATAACGAGCAGGTTGCTGGACACGCTTCCTGTGAGGAACACTGGTATGAGTGCTCCCGGAAATCAAGGGGTTGGAGGTGAGGGAAAGTATGATCCCCGCCCTCTCCCCTGATCCTTTGCTTCCGGGAGTCAACAAACAAGGATGCTCAACATGCCAGCCATCAGCACTCAGGAACGAGCCGTTCGGCACCAGCGACTCAAGGCAGACATTCATCGGCAGATGGTCGAAATGCTCGACGTCAGCAAGCTGGGACACTGGCCCGAAGAGCGACTTCGACGGGAACTGCGCGGCCTGGCTGCAAGGTTGCTGAGCCAGACACACGAACTGCTGACAGAAGATGAACGGGAAAAACTCGCTGATGAAGTAATTGATGAAGCATTCGGCCTGGGGCCGCTGGAAGGGCTTCTCGCTGATCCACAGATTACTGATATCCTGGTGAATGGGCCGAAGTCCGTCTTTGTCGAACGTCAAGGTAAGCTGGTCGCCACGCCCATTGTGTTTGCTGATGAACATCATCTGATGCAGATTATTCAACGTATTGCCAGCAAAGTAGGGCGACGGGTGGATGAACAATCGCCGATGGTGGATGCCCGTTTGCCTGATGGCTCGCGTGTGAATGCGGTGATTCAGCCACTGGCGCTGGAAGGCCCCATGCTTTCCATTCGCCGGTTTGGCGTGCGACTGGGAATGGAAGAACTGCTGGAGATTGGCTCGGTACCTCCCGAAGCCATGGTATTCTTACAGGCAGCGATTGAAGCCCGCATCAGCGTGCTGGTCAGTGGCGGAGCTGGTTCAGGCAAAACCACGCTGCTCAATGCCCTGTCCCGATCCATTCCCCATGATGAGCGACTGGTCAGCATTGAAGATGCAGCGGAACTGTGCCTGCAACAACCACATGTGGTGAGGCTGGAAACCAGACCCCCCAACATGGAAGGTGCGGGCGAGGTCAAGCAGCGTGATCTGGTGAGAAATTCACTGCGTATGCGTCCTGACCGGATCATCATCGGCGAAGTGCGCGGGGCGGAAGCACTTGATATGCTGCAGGCGATGAACACCGGGCATGAGGGTTCGCTGACTACGATTCATGCGAACGATGCTCGTGATGCTCTAGCCCGCCTGGAAATGATGGTGATGATGGCAGGGTTTGAATTACCCGTGCCCGTGATTCGACAGTACATCCGTTCCGCGATCACCATCGTGGTGCATTTGTCAAGACTTAAAGGTGGTAAGCGAAGGATGATGCGACTCTGTGAAGTCACTGGCTTGAAAGACGGACGTTATCTGGTTCGCGACCTGTTCCGCTACCAGCAACAGGGTGTTCGCAACGGCATGGCGTATGGAACGTACTATGCTACAGGTAAATTGCCGAAATGCATGGCACGTATTCGTGCAGCTGGCATCCACCTGCCTGATGATCTGTTCGTCAAACGCTGTCTGCCTGAAGCAGATTATGAAGAAATCACTCCATCGCATAGCTTAACTTCCCAGGAGTTCACACTATGAGTCAGGAACAAATCCTGGTAGCGATTGTCAGTGGTGTGACAGCGACCGTCGTGATGGCAGGTTATCTGATTTGCCACCGCATCCTGGTGAATCGACGGGTGGCTGCACTAGCAGCCTTATCGATGGAAGATCCAACACTGGAATCGGCGCTGCCGCTGCCACCTGCCAGAGACTGGTCGGAACGGGTGGATCGACGCTTTGCCGACCTGGTACACAATTCCGGACTGGATGCCAGCGTCGAACAGGTGATCGGCCTGATTCTGCTTTGTTGTGTCGGCTCTGGTGCTGGTTTCTATCTCTGGCGTGGTGAACTCTGGCTGGGACTGTTTGGTTTCATACTGGGTTTGGCCTTATCGTTTGGCTATCTGCTGTTTCGTGCCGGTCGGCGACGCTGGCAGATGCATCAGCAGATGCCTGATGCTCTTTATCTGCTTTCGCGATCGCTCCGAGCTGGCATGGGGCTTGAACATAGTTTTCACCTGGTCTCACAAGAAAGCCCGCAGCCGCTGGGTGATGAATTGCGTCGGGTTTCGGAACAAGTGAAACTCGGGTTGGCTGTACCAGCAGCGCTTCAATCAGCGAGTGAGCGCGTGGGGTTGCTCGATTTCAGTGTGTTTTCTGCCATCCTTTCAATCCATCGACATACGGGCGGGCAGTTGCCTTTGCTTCTGGATCGCCTGGCGGCAGGCATTCGTGACCGCGTTCAGTACCAGGGACAGTTCCGCGCTGCAACAGCTATGGGGCGGGTGAGTGCGATTGCCCTGGGTGCCGCAGTGCCTTGCATTTTCCTCTGGTACATTCTGTTTCAGCCGGAAACGGTGCAGATGTTTGTGCAGACTCCGGGTGGAATTGCCATGCTGGGTGTAGCAGGAATACTGGAAATCGTTGGCGTGCTCTGGCTCTACCGCATTCTCAAGACGGATATGTAATCCATCGACGAGGTACCGCATGTATACCGAACTGCTCGAATGGGGCATTCCAGCTTTGATCTTCGTCACCGTGGCGTCCGGCTTTTATTCGCTGATCGCCCGGCAACTGGAAAGCAGACCGAAGGCACTGCAGCCTGGCGAAGAGTTGCTGCTGCATTCTGATGAACGTGCTCGTGACTGGCTGCTGGGCGATCTGACGCCAGCCCTGGCTGCACAGATTCCGGTGACCACCACTGATCGCCCGGAAGTGAACAAGGAACTACGCACAGCAGGTTTATATGGTCCGACAGCTATCCTGGAATATGCAGCAGTACGCGCGGTGCTGGTGATCATACCACTCGTTGCGACTGGCCTTCTGGCATTGATGGTAGAGAACAGCCAGATGAACAGGGTGCTGATTGGCGGATTGATTGCTGCCATGCTGGGGTACAGCTTGCCTCGGTTGTATCTGCACTGGAAGGGCAAGGAACGCATTCGAAAGCTGGAAAATGCCTTGCCTGTCACGGTCGATATGCTCACGCTTTGCATGACGGGCGGACAGACGTTGCAGGCATCTCTGGATCGTGTTTCCCGTGAGGTGGCACCGGCCCATCCCCTGATGGCTGCTGAACTCTCCATTACCCGGCAACATGCGGAGCTGAGTAGTTTGCCACATGCACTGAAGCAACTGGCTGAGCGTGTACCCGTGGGGGAAGTACGGCATCTGGCATTGATCCTGGCCCAGGCGGAAAAGCTGGGAAGTGAAACGAGCCAGGCGCTGCTCGAATTTGCCAACCACCTGCGAACTACTTTGAAACAGAGAGCAGACAGCAAGGCAAATCAGGCCATGTTCTGGATGTTGTTTCCTACGATCTTGTGTCTTTGGATTCCTGCAGCTATTCTTCTGGTTGGTCCAGCGATCCTGGAATTCCGAACGCAGCGGCAAACCATCTTCCAGGAATGGAAAGAATCACGACAGAAAGTTCGGCAAGTTAACCAGTCACCGGCCACCATGCCGGCTTCGCCTGGAAATGCTCCATCCAATACCGTGGCAGCACGTGAGTGATGATCACGCCAAGGCTCACAATCGTTGAATTGACAGTTCGTGACTGGCAAGCTGCCATGTCGTGGTTTCAGCAATACTTTTCGTTACAGGTCATCCATCTCGATGCTTCAAACGGTTATGTTCTGCTGGATGCAGGTAGCATTCATCTTGCCATCAAAGGTAGTGCCGACGCACCGTTGCCACACGGCGTGTTATTGCAGTGGCAGGTGGAAAACCTGGATGCATTCCAGACAGAAGTGACAGATAAAGGATGCCGTGTACTGAAGCCGATCAAGGAGAGTGAAGAAGGCTATCGACGCTGTGTACTGGAAGGACCGGAAGGCATACCGATTCTGGTTTATGAAACTATGCGAGAAGAATACTCAGTGGGTGAAAAGTGAAATAATGATACCACTGCATGGCTGCTTAGAAGTAGTGAAGTTGTTCAATATAGCGTGTAGCGTTAATTATCTTGAAGAACTACTGAAGCAACAGTTCGAACTCATGAAGAAGCACTTTCGTGTAACTTAGCAGGGACTTCAAATACGAAGCCTGTAACTCCCAGGTTAAATTACAGGCAGAATACTAACTCCCCATTTTCCGCTGGCAACCCTTTCTCCTGCCTGATAAAACTTTTGCAGGTACCTCTTTGTGAGAGCAACACGATGCCAACCAATGGAAAACTGAACCGTAAATTACGCATGGGCCTCGTCGGTGGCGGGCAAGGCTCTTTCATCGGCCGTGTGCATGCTACCGCCGCTGTGCTTGATAATCGCTGTGAACTGGTGGCAGGGGCACTCTCTACCGACCCTGCAAAAGCCAAAGCCAGCGCGCCTGATTACGATATCAAACCCGAACGGGCTTACGGCTCCTTTGATGAATTGCTTCAGAAAGAAAAAGCACTGCCAGCCGATCAGCGGATTGATTTTATCAGCATCACCACACCCAACCATGTTCACTTCCCGGTAGCCAAAGCGGCGCTCGAAGCAGGGTTCAATGTTATTTGTGACAAGCCCATGACACTCACGCTGGCGGAGTCAGAATCGCTGCTTGAAATTGTGAGGAAGTCAGGCTGTGTCTTTGCACTTACCCATAATTACACCGGGCATCCGCTCGTTCGCCAGGCTCGCGAGATGATTGCAGCGGGTGATCTGGGCGAGATCAATGCAGTTCGAGCTTGCTATATCCAGGGCTGGCTGCGAACCAGGCTGGAACTGAGCGATCAGAAACAGGCTGCCTGGCGGACCGATCCCAAAAAGTCTGGAGCTGCTGGTTGCTTTGGCGACATTGCCAGCCACGCTTATAACCTGGGCCGCTACATCACCGGTTTGCTTCCCGATCAGGTTTCCTGCCGACTGAAAACTTTTGAATCAGGCAGGGAACTCGACGACTACGGTACCGCGATGATCACCTACCAGAATGGCGGGCTAGGCACAGTGACAGCATCGCAAATCACGCATGGCCGAGAAAACGACATATGGATTGAGGTCGATGGAACCAAAGCATCTCTCGAATGGCATCAGGAAGATCCGAACAAACTCTATGTGCGGAAAAATGGCGAGCCACATAAGATTTATTACCGCGATCCTAATGCACCGTTTGCCACTGCAGGGCACAAGGGTGCATGTCGCACGCCCAGCGGACATCCGGAAGGTTATTTAGAAGCGTTCGCCAACATCTATACTGCTGCCTTCGATGCCATCATCGAACGCATCAATAGCGGCAAAGTGGAACATCAAAATACGATCTACCCCAATGTCTGCGATGGTGTCGATGGAATGAACTTCATCGAAAAGTGCGTGGCCAGTTCCAAAGAAGGTGGTGCGTGGAAAAGTCTCAAACATCCGGCATGCAGGAAGTAAGTTCACTCTGATTCTCCCCCCTTGTCATGGGGGAGGTAGAGAGGATTCTTCATGCGGTCCTACCATCCAGATTCTTAATGGCGAACTTTGCCAGGCGACTGGTAACGAGTAGTGCCTATCGATTCAGGACTGCGTCTGATTTTTTCCCAATACTCTTGTTGGACATCATCATCGATGATGACATGGCGGGGTTCAAGAGAATCCATACCGTCCTTCTGGCAATGACTGATCCAATACCAGGTGCCATTACCAACTTCGTAGTAGTTGGCATGGGCATCACGATCCTTATGTGGCTGATATAATTTGCCTCGATAGGTGATGACCTGCGAATAAGAATCCACCGTAATGCGAGCGATACGAGCTTCGACACCGGCTACGTTGCCTTTAGGTTCCATATACATGATCTTGCTTTTCATCCTGCCTCCTTGGGGGATGTTACATAGCAAGGTATTCTTGCTGCCTGTAAATCCCTGCTCATTCAACCTATGGAAAGCGGTACGCCTTGTTGGCAGAATGGTCGCCATCGTGACCACGGACACAGAATGTAGCGCAGGGATGAAAAAACATCAATTTCCCATAAAATTTATAAAAGAAAGCTTTTGGCACATCTACTACACGCAATTGACTTGCCTGTTACTGTGACGATCGCTGAATTAACTTAGATCGTGTTGTATTGCCCTAAACCTTTCAACACATAGTTCCCAGTCTCAACCACTTACTCTGGTTGGAAAAACAGCATCGCGTGAATACACGCCCGCACTGTTTGAAAGGCTAAATATGGCACGCAGAGTACTTGATCGAAAGAAATTGCGCACCGAGGCTGATGCCGTTGCGACCGCAAAAGCCAAGGACGTCAAGGTTAAAAAGACACGCAAAACCAAAGAAGTCGATCCCAAGGCTGCTGTGCTTCCCAAAGTCAAGAAAGTGCGTGCCAAAAAAGTGAAACTGCCGCCTCGCATGCGTGTTCGCTGGTGCATCTATGATGGTGGCATGAAGCCAATGGCAATGTTCGACTATAACCAGCATGCCGCGGCCAAAGCCCGCCTGGCTGAATATCTGGAAAAAAAACCAGGCTATTTCATGCAGCTCGTGAAAGAACTGTTTCCAGTGACGGAAACCGAACAGGCTGCTACTTGATCTACCTGCGATACCTTTCGCAGGAGTTTTTGGTGAACAGGTCTGATTCTCCGTGGAATAGGGCGCCTGCTCACCTCGTGGAGTGCGATGATGGGTAAGAAATTGTATGTCGGCAATCTATCGTTTGATTTTGCCGAAGCTGATCTGCGCCAGCTTTTTGAACAGCATGGCAGTGTAGCATCGGCCCAGATCATCATGGATCGCGATACCGGCCGTTCCAAAGGCTTTGGCTTCGTGGAAATGGGCACGGATCAGGAAGCTCAGACTGCTATTGCAGCTCTGAATGGCCAATCCAGCAATGGCAGGCCATTGACTGTTAATGAAGCTCGTCCCAAGGCGCCCGGTGGTGGTGGCGGCGGTGGTCGCGGCGGATATGGAAGAGATCGCCGTTACTAGGCAAACTTCTCTCCTCTCCCCACGGGGGAGAGGGGCCGGCATGAGGGGTTTCACTTATTGCGAAGCCCTTCATGATCATCTATTTCTTCACCGGCACATAATACTCCACATATCCCAGCATCATTTCATCATACGTTTGTGGCCCCCAGCGCACTTCCTTCGTGGAATCAGGGTTGGCGGGGTTGCCTTTGCTGTTGTCAAACCAGCCGGTGCCTTTGATCTGCGTGCCAGGAACCACTGCAATAGGTTCAGCCAGCCGGTAGTATAGCTGCCAGTTGAAATCATAGCGGGGAATATCGAGTACCTTGTAAGATGATTTTCCAGGTTGTTCAATTTCGTACAGGAAAGCCTTGCCTCTCAAGTGCATGTGGGGCAGAAACCCTAGAATGGTCGCATGGAATGGCACTTTCAGTTGTGCATTCACTGGATAATTATCCGCTTCAGGTGGAATTCTGAACCGAGTATTGACGATTCCCGCTACCTTCACTTCATTCTGCGGTGGCTTGTCCGCAAAGACCATGCCGATGCTGGTCTGATCGGTTGTTGACTGTCCATTGGGCGTATAGTGCATCTGGAAACGGAGCTTCGAACCCTTGGGTAGGAACTTCGCAAAACCATCGGGATAACTCAGCACGCTTTGCCCAGGTACATAAATGGCAAAGAAAGTCGTCGTTTCGTCCATACCCTGAATGTCTTCGGTGCCGGGAGGAAGAGCGAACACGAGTACATGGTGAACCACTTCGCGGGCTGAGGGTTTCACTTCAAGAGCCTTCACCCATTTGTCTTCAGTCAGCTTGGTATCCACATCGATGTGGATGTAGGGCATCACGCCGGTTGCTTTCACTGGAACCGCTCGTGGGAATTTGAACACGGCATCAGGCTTGCCAATCTGCCAGTCTTTCTCTGATGCACGGGGCAGGGGTGCATCGCTGGGGTTGCCTGCAGGCCGTTGGCTGCTCAGCCAACCGAGCAGATCAGCTTTGTCAACAGCGTTCAGCGAGCGATCATTGGCCCAGGGTATGTGTTTCTCCGTAGTGGAAACTGCAAACCAGGGAGGCATCGTCCCTTTTTCAACCACCTTGCGAATCATCCCTGCGTTGGCAATCACATCTTCCATTTTCTCCAGGCTGAATGGTGCAACGCCACCTTCACGGTGGCATTCCACACAGTTGGTCTGCATGATGCGGGAAACGCGATTGTGATAGGTCACCGCAGGCATTGCCACGGACTTGGCGTGACTGAGATCAAGTTCGCAACCCGGAGCGCTGGTTGCCTGCGGCTCAACAGGCTGATTCGATAACAAGGCTGCAACTGCATCAGCCAGGTAGGTCTCCCTCGGTTCGTTGTGGGAATAGCCCAGGCCGTACTGGTCATCAATGGCACCACGGTAGACCAGCGTTTGCCGGGCATCGAGCAGGAATACTTCGGCAGTGCTGTTTGCATTTAGCATCTTGCTGATGGAACTATCGGCATCGTGAACATAGGGGCTTTTTAACCCATGCTGGCTGATCTGCTTGCTGATGGTCGCATTCGTTTCGTTGGAAGTCGGATTCACCAGCAGCATGTTCACGCCTTGCTTCGCGAGTTTGGCTTCCAGTTGCACGAGCGTGGGTGCATATTTCTTGCAGATCGGACAGGTAGTATTGGTAAAGGCAATCAACAGGCCATTTTTACCAATCAAATTTTTCAAGCATATTGATTTGCCTTCGAAAGTCTTCAGTTCCATGTCGGGTACGCGGAGTCCGATGCCAGCATTGGATGCGGAAATAACGCGAGGCCCTTCACGCACCGGGGCAGGTTTGGAAACATCTGCGTTGCCCGCCTTCATCGGTTGCATGAAGTTTCGGACTTCTTCCAGTGTCAGGAAGCCATCCTTGTTGGCATCAGCACCTTTGAGGCGTGAGTAAACAATAGGCTGTGCCTTCAATTCTTCCTGCGACAGCTTCCCGTCGCCATTGGTGTCCAGCAGTTTGAAGCGTTGCGTCAGCAGATCATCCTGCGATGAAGCAGCAGTGATGAAGGTATAAAGTATCAGTGACGTAAAAAGCAGGCGTTTCATGAGTTAGTCCTTCAGGACAATTCAAACACTCCTCCCTTAAACAAGGGAAGGCCGGGTAGGGTTTCTCATTTGTCATCTATACTTTTCATTGTGGATGATGGTTTCACTTATGCAACCATCTCCGACAAGATTAGTTTCGCTCGTGACTTATAACCTATTCACTTACGCTGATGAATATTTGGTGAAAATAATCATATTCGAATCGTTTCCAGCAGCGGGCCATACAAGTCTGGTCGCCGCCCTGCTATGCGGTTCACTTCATATTCGCCAGGAATGAACACGGTTTGTTTGTTGCGGGCCAGGGTGGGATCGATAGTCGCCAGCAACATGCCCTCTTCATCATGATCCAGATAATCCAGGTCTTCACCTGTCCAGTCGATCAATCGGCTTTGGCCTATGAACCGGAACATATTTTCAATGCCTACCCGATTGCAGGAGAGGAAGTAAACATGATTTTCCAGTGCCCGCATGGCAGGGACGTGGGCCGAACTACCCCAGGCGCCTTCCGGCCAATTGGTAGGCAGCACGATCAGATCAGCGCCTAGTAATGAGAGGATCCGGCAAGGCTCTGGAAAGCTGCCATCGAAGCAGATCAGTATGCCGATCTTCAACCCGTCCAGGTCGTACACCTGGTAAGGCTCGGTGCCTGGCGTGACAAACCGGTCTACGCCGAGAAAGGGCAGATGGGTTTTACGGTAGTTGCCTACTACTCCCTCCGGGCCGATGCAGATGGCGCTGTTGTAGAGCTTGTCCCCTTCACGCTCGAGGTATCCCACTACGATGAAGACACCGAGTTCTTCACAATGCCTGATAAGCGACTGAATGGTCTGGCTGTCTTGGGTGATGGCGTTCTGCAAACCGTGTTCTTTGCTCTGGAAGCCGTAGCCGGTCAGGATGCATTCGGGAAAGACGATCAGCCTGGCCCCTTCTTCCGCAGCCAGTTCCATATGCAGTTCCACCCGGCGAAGATTGTCTTCCACATCACCAATCTGGCAATCCATCTGAATCGCAGCGACTTTCCACGGTGCAGCCATCGATGGTTCCTTTCACAATCACGAACACTTGCAAGCTGTAGAGTAGACCATTCCAACTGTCTTCGCTACAGAGAATTCATGGGAAGATGCGACATCACTGCGTAAGATGCATTATGGGAGCAGGAGAGCTGTATGAAGACCATACCCATTTTCCTCATTGATGCATTTACATCGGAAGCGTTTCGAGGCAACCCGGCAGGCGTTGTGCTGCTGGATGAGCAAGCCGATGCCATCTGGATGCAGCAAGTTGCCAGCGAAATGAACCAGGCCGAGACCGCCTTTATCGTTCCACAAGATAATAAAGAGTTCGGGCTTCGCTGGTTTACCCCCACAGTTGAAGTGGAACTGTGTGGCCACGCGACACTTGCGTCAGCCCATATCCTCTGGCGATTGCACAAAGTTGCCAAGGATGATCCGATTGTTTTCAACACATTGTCGGGGCAACTGACCTGTACGCGGGTAGAAAACAAAATCCAGATGAACTTTCCGACGAAAGTAGTCACACCCTGCAAGGAACCTTACGGACTGCTGGCAGCGCTCCAGTTGCTGGAAGCCAACATCTTCAGCAATGGCATGGATTACCTGGTAGAAGTGAAAGACGAAGCGACTGTTCGGAGCATGCAGCCTATTTACGCTGCACTCGCAGAAGTGAAGTGCAGGGGAGTAATTGTCACTGCCCGGTCGAGCACATCGGGATACGATTTCATATCCCGTTTCTTTGCCCCCGCCAGTGGCATCAATGAAGATTCGGTCACCGGCTCAGCCCATTGTGCCCTGGGGCCATTCTGGTCGCAAAGGTTGGATAAGCTTTCGCTGGTAGGCTACCAGGCCTCACCCCGAGGCGGTGTCGTCGAGGTTGATACACTGAGCGACCGTGTCAATCTGCGAGGCAATGCGGTTACATTCTTGAAGGGAGAGTTACGCGGAGAATAGAGGTTGTGGTTGAAGAATGAATGACAAGCAAGAAGTGGCATCAATCTAAACATCACAGTATCATGGCACGTTTTGGAGACTGACGATACTGCCAGCCCAATAAGTATCGGCCAGTGCGTTGAAGAGCCTATCGTCGGCTGTCACCATGATGCCGCCAAGTTGAACAGCAAGTGCGAGATAGAGGCAGTCGTACACTGTCCTGCCACTTCGATCAGCAAGATCAAATGCGGTGGGCACCAGTGGCAAAGTGACATGACGGGTGATATTCAAGGTTGAGAGCAGCGATAAGATGAAATCACCATCGGCACGTGGTAATCCTTCACGACGGATCTTCTTCCAGACGATGGCCGCCAGTTCAACGTCCAGGAAGTCCGGTGCATGTAACGGAACACCACATCCCTGGAGTCGTACTGCTTCAGCCGTATTTATTTCTTGTGTGAACCACTTGATAGCTACACTGGAATCGACGACATAGACACTCATCGATCACGATCCTCGCGGATGAGATCAACACTGTCACTGAACTTGATTCCCGTTGCTGCCAATCGCTCTCGAAAGGCATTGATTCTGGCCCAAGGATCTATGGGTTTTGTTACTGCCCCGTTCACGGCTGGCTTGGGCCGCACAGACACTTCCACTTCAAATTCCAAATCAGGCTGGCTGACTGGTATTTCGAGGTGCAGCTTGCCCTCAGCATCACTTGTTGAAGTCAGTACATAACTCATGACGAATTCCTCTCAAGTTGGATTATACCATGTATCCAGGCAAATTTGGAACTCAATCTGAACCTCGACAGCCAGTTGGTAACTATTTCTTTCCTGATGCCGATGTTGATTGCCTCAGAAACTGTGATGCCCGTCTCACACCGAAGCAAAGGACATAGGCCACTGCTGCTGTAATACAGATGAAGACCGGTGCTGCAATTCGTTCTGTACCTTCCAGCCCCTTGAGCGGGATGAAACATAACGCTATCTGAATGACGAGTATGTAGTAAAAGATAAAGCCAATTATCCAGTCAATCCCACATGTCAGGCAGACAGCCACTATTGTAAACAGGCAATAAGTCAGTGTGCTCAGTGGATGTACGCCAAAAATGGCGTACACCAGTGGCGTAAGGAGCGTGGCAAGTATGACCACCATGATGATGTAACGAGTCAGATAGGTACTCTCCAGCTGTGCAATTTACTTCCTAGTTGTTTTCATAAAACGAATGGTTTCTCGTCGACTGCTCTCCCCAATGGTGCTGGTTCGCGTATGTGTCATCTTTTCAAGCCATCCGTTTTTCAGATCAATAACAAAATCTGCATCATCTTCGATTGAGACACTTTTCGGAAAGTCATCCTTGGAAGCTGTCTTGCCTGCAAGAGATTCCAAGGTCTTCTTCAATGCTTTGGCGCCCTTCTCTGGATCAATTGTCTGCTTCCACCTGACTGTCCCCAATTGCTGTTTTTTATCGACAGACTTCAAAGTCAATACTGCTTTGGATGGAAATGGCTCTGATCCAGTGGGATTTGGCAAAACATCAGAATACTCAATTGATTCGCCAAGGCTAAGTGGGAAACCCATCAACATAAAAAACATTTGAGGTTCCTTTGTTGCAAGGATTTCAACCTGTTCCCTGGTGCGCATCGTTGCAAGACTCTGCTTTTTGATAAACGCCAGTCTGACCTTGTCTTTTTCAGTGCGTGCAAGCCTTTCGATTGTAAGGTCAACTGTTTCATGCAACTTGATCTGAACATCTTTCCAATTTCTCACTCCTGAGTACGCACCATCAGAATCAAGTTCGAGCTCGATCGGCAAGCTGTTGGTAATGTTCATAAACTTATGAAAGTATTGATCGTTCGCCAATTGAGCATTATCAACGGAGAGATTTCCCATTTTCCATTGAACGATAAAACCACCATCTTTGGATTTCTCCAATACTTCAAGATTAACTTGTGATTGAAACGTGACATTTGTTGGATTTCTTGGAGGTTTTTTTTCCACGACATTCTTTACATATTCGTAACTGACTTTGTCTCCGACTTTCCATTTCGGCAACAGTTCTATTTCCTTATCAAAACCATCAGTCTGCCCGTAACAATTAGAAGCAATGAAAACACACCATGAGAAAGTCCAGAAGTATCTGAGCATGAGTTAATCCAACTGAGATTTCGTTGCAACCAGCATGTTTAACAATAATGGATGCACATTACTCAGTCAAAGATATTGCTCTGGCTTACGCCACAATCGACCGTCTCCGCTGCAGATAATCCCACACTACATAGCGATCCAGATCTTTGCCTGCGACAAAGAACACTCGGCCTTTGGTGCTTTCCGCCAAGCGATACGCAAACCGTACATCCTCTTCCGACTGGTTCCAACTACTCAAGAGAAAAATGTTGATCGTGATGCCTTCCCGTTCGCACAGCTTGGCTTCGCGCAGTGTCGCCTCTTCCGTGCGTCGATCAGGCGGATAGAGAAGGAACAGTTGGCTGCCTTCCATATGAGCTGTAGGCAAACCATCGGTAATCAGCACCACCTGGCGATTAGGCGTATCACGCCCAGAAAGAAACATTCGGGCTTGCTGCAACGCATGCTGAATGTTCGTAAAGTGTGGAGGCAAATCGAGTTCGCTGATATTCGGCTTACTCAGATCAGCCTTCAGCCTTACAACTGGCTGAAACAGTGTTACTGGCTTGGGCAATAGTGATGCAATCTCAGAAGGATGCCGGGGCTTGGCCAGTGTGTACATCTCGATGAACTGGAGATAATCGCCGGGGAATTCCTTGCGGATCAACCCTTCGAGCGCCAACGCCATCCGTTTCACACTGACATACAACCCGCCGTAACGCATGGAGCCTGACATATCAAGCAGCATGCAGGTGGCAGCCTTGGGGTTGTTCTTGGTCTTGTGCACCACAATATCGTCGGTGTGCAGCCGAAGTGGGCGTTCGTTGCCTTGCCGCAGCATACTGTTGATAAGCGTTTGCGGAATATCCATCTGCGCGACACTGTCGCCAAACTCGTAAGGCTTGGTCGCCTGCAGTTCGACCGCGCCTTCGCCAATGATTGGCCCCTGATGGCGACCGCTGCGACCTTCCTGCAACTGGCTGAATATCGTCGTAAGCACCTTGTTCTGAAAAAGCTTGATCGCCTTGGGCGTGAGCTTGAACCCGCCGGTGTTGGTGTCCCGTTCTAGCCCCTGTTGTTCCGCCAGGTCATTGAGATACTCATTGACTGCACGGGTCATGTTGCGAAGTTGTTCCAGATCTTCCTGCTCGGCATAGCGCTCGAGTGCTTCCATATTGATGGTCGCCAGCCGGGCATTCTTCCGGGCCTCTTCGAGTTGCTTCAGCAACTCGTCAATCTCCAGCAATTCCTGTCGCACTTCGATGGCTGCCGGCACCGTCAGTTTTTCTTCGCCAGTGAATGTGTATCGACTTGCCAGGTCTTCCACTAGGTACTTCTGTCCGAGAATGTCAGATAGTTTGACGACATGGCGAGCGAAGTCCTTGTCCTGCTTGCTGGCCGGGAAGTAAAGTTCTTCCAGTGCCGCCAGTTGTTCTTCAGCAATGGCTTGATGATAATCTTTGCTCAGCTTGGCAGGTGGTTTACCTTTTTTGGCCTCGTCCTTGAACTGTTGGCTGGCCAACTTCTGCACATGTTCGGATTCATACGTCGCCAGAATCTTGGCTTTCCGTTCCCGCAAACGCTGCATGATGTTATCGATGCCGAATATGAATCCGTGAATCTGAGACGGATCAATTTCTATGGCATTGGCCAGTTCCTCTTCAGTAAACTCACGCATGTCGCCATAGTTCAGCATGTGTTCCATCGCAGCGGAAGCCATGTCAGGCGGCTCCGCAGTCGGGCTTGGGAACTGTACCGGATCATACTTCTGGTATGTATGGATTACGCCGCCGGGGGGGAGTTTGGACATGGTGCCTGTCAATACAAGTGGTGAAACGCAAAGCCATATTGTTCCATGAAACCACGATTATCTCAAGCGGCTCAGCGTAATTACTATCAATCGCCTTTGGTGTATCATCAAGGGTACTCGCCTTTGTATTGGTATTCTCCATTCTAAGAGGCTACGATAAGAACGCGTAATTCCTCTCAAGGATTCAGTATCATGGGTGGTTGGACACGTCTGGGGATAGTTCTCACGCTACTCTGGCTGATTGTTATCACACTCATCATACTCTTTGGTGTGTGGCCTTTGCTACAGGAAGAAGAAGCAACTCGTCCAGCCAAGTTGGAGCCACTCACTGCCGGACAATGGACCATGCTCTACATTGCCAGCTTCGGGATCATGCCACCGTTATTCATCTGGTTCCTTGCAGCGATGGCCGCCTTCGTCGTGCCCTGGATACGTGCTGGCTTTGAAGATATTCGCCAAGCTGGCGGAAGCTCCGAATGACTTTCGATTTCAATACCGACATGCCGATCACAGGTTGGCCTAGCCTCATCACCACCCTCAACACTATGATGTCTCTCCAGCATGGCAATCCGGAGACTGCGACCGGTTGCCATGTTCTCGTTGTGTAGAAGGTTTGAATTGCATGGAAACAGAAGTACCCATTGTTTTGGGTCTGATGACGCTAGTGATGTTGCTCTCACTGCTGGCTCCCCGGTTGCGCGTGCCGGTGCCTACGCTCATGGTGCTGGGGGGGTTGTGCATCAGCTTAATTCCCGGTTTACCTCAGGTAGTATTGCCGCCCAACCTGGTGTTCCTGGTGTTTCTTCCGCCGCTCCTTTACTCTGCAGCGTGGCATCTTCCCTGGCATGGTTTCAAACGCAATATCCGGCCGATTCTGCAATTGGCCATCGGCCTGGTAGTGTTAACAGCCTTGTGTGTGATGGCAGTCATGCAATGGGTAGTGCCCGAGATGCCTTGGGCATTGGCCTTGGCTCTTGGCGGTATTCTTGGACCGCCTGATGCTATTGCTGCTACTTCGGTAACTCGTGGCCTGGGCGTTCCAAGCAGGATCATGACCATTCTCGAAGGGGAAAGCCTGGTCAACGATGCCACCGGCCTGGTCATTTTCAGGCTGGGTATTGCTGCCATGCTGACAGGTACCTTTGTCCTGATAGATGCAGTCCAATTGTTTCTCATTGCTGCACTGGGCGGTGTGGCAGTGGGCCTGGTGCTTGGCTGGGTTGTCGGCAAAGCTCATCGCCTGCTGAACGATGTAACCATTGAAACCGTGTTGACGCTGATTACACCATATGCTGCTTACCTGATGGCTGAACACCTCCATGTTTCCGGCGTGTTGGCAACGGTTACTGTGGGCATCATGGTTTGCCGCAAGCAGGATGAATACTTTTCACCCCGCATGCGATTGCAGGCTACTGCCGTCTGGAGCACCATTGATTTTGTTCTGAACGGGCTGGCATTTGTGCTGATCGGTTTGCAGTTACCCGCAGTACTCAAACAACTCTCCAACGACAGTGCACTCTATACCACCCTGTTTGCTACAGTGGCAGTATACCTGACCGTCGTACTGGTCAGGTTACTCTGGATTTACCCCTCCGCCTGGATTCCGCGAGCACTTTTCAAGTGGATTCGCAAGCGTGATCCCATGCCACCTGTGAAATATCTCGTGGTCATCGGCTGGTGCGGTATGCGTGGCGTGGTATCCCTTGCTGCAGCACTGGCCATTCCTGAAATCACCAATGAAGGTACACGGTTTCCCTATCGGGGCATGTTGCTGGCCATAACCTTTGGCGTGGTCTTAGGCACGCTCTTCATTCAAGGTTTGACGTTAGCTCCGTTGCTCCGACTTCTCGGCTTGTATGATGCAAAGGCAAGTTCAGATGAACACGAAATCCAGATACAACTCGACCTGGTTGCCAGTGCAATTTCGTTTCTGGAACAGAAGGCAGGCGAGCACCCCGATCATCAGAGCCTGATCAGGAAGCTACGCGAGCATTTTGAAAGGCAAGGCGAGATCACTGCAAGCCAACTGACGATGATGAGTCTTTCTGCAGAAGATGCACGCGCCTTCGCTCGCCCCAGCCTCGAACTATTCCTGGGCGCTATCCGAGCCCAGCGGAAAAAACTGAAACACCTGCACGATGAAGGAGAAATTCACGGCGAAGCCCATCAGCGCCTGCTCGATTCACTCGATATGGACGAATCCCGCTTCCGCCATGTCTTCGCTTCGCAGTTGCGGAAGAAGTAGGGGCTACTCCACCTCATACACCATCCGTCCGTGCTTGGTGCTCCGGCTGATCCGGTCACTTGCATAAAGCCCGGCCAACACGAACTCCATGCAACTGGCTCGCACTGCTTCGTTCTCGCTGGCATTGACCTCAAACGCTTTTTCCCAAGCCTTGGGCACACGCTTCAGCCGATCGGCATAGGCCTTCGATGGCAGCATATCCCCTACTTCAATGCGAATGCCTTTTGCGAAGACATCCACAATTTCGTTCAGATTATGCTGATCGACAATCTCTTCAAAAACCGTGCGGACTGCATCAGCCTGGATGGCTTCGATCACCTGCTTTTCGCTCATCTGGTTGCTGCCCATCAGGTCGAGTTCCAGCTTGCCCATGGACGACGACATGCAGTGTGCCAGGTCGCTGATGCGAGGCACCGCAGGTTTCTCGCCAAGGCGAATGCCTCGATGACGTGCCGATGCAATCATGGTCTTGTAGTTGGCGATGCTGAAACGAGCCGACACACCAGAAGCATGATCGACATACTTGCTCTTGCGGGCCGCCACCGACATCTGTTCGCAGATGGCCTTCATGAACGGAGGCACCAGTACCGGGAACTCACCACCCAGTTCAACATTCGCTTCCTGTTCCATGATTTCCACACCTACGGAGCGTTCCAGCGGATAGTGCGTCTGAATGATCGCTCCAATGCGATCCTTGAGCTGTGGAATCACTTTACCCGAACGGTTGTATGTAGCTGGGTTGGCTGAGAACAACACGAGCACATCAATATCAAACGAGACCGGGTAGCCTCGGATTTGCACATCGCGCTCTTCGAGAATGTTGAACAGGCCCACTTGCACCAGTTCATCCAGCTCAGGCACTTCGTTCATGGCAAAGATGCCCCGGTGCATACGTGGGATCAGTCCAAAGTGCAATGCTTCCTCATCCGCCATGCTGGTGCCGCCAGCCAGTTTGGCCGGGTCGATTTCACCGATCAAATCTGCAAATTTGGTACCCGGCGCCAGTCGCTCGGCATACCGCTGGCTGCGATTCCACCACGCAACAGGAATCTGCTCAGCAGACTTCTCCGCTACCAGTTTCTTCCCCGCCTTGCTGATCGGTGCAAATGGATCATCATGGAACGGAATTGCAGGATCATCCAGGTACGGAATCCACTCATCCAGAAAGCGAACCAGCGACCGCATGATGCGGCTCTTGGCCTGTCCCTTCTCTCCCAGGAAAAGCAGATCGTGCCCAGCCAACAGCGCAATGTTGATCTCAGGTAACACGGTATATTCGTAGCCGATCACGCCTGGGAACAACTCATCGCCCGCGGCAAGCTTGGCAAGAAAGTTGCGGCGTATCTCGTGTTTCACCGTACAGGATTTCCAGCCGCTTTCTTTAAGCTGGGCCAGAGTATGAATCTTGGGAGCAGGCTTCTCTACCGGATGCTTCATCGAGGTGTCTCGTATCAAGGAAAGGGACAATGCGCCATTCTACGCAGCATGACCAAAGTTTTTGTAAAAAATACGCTTCGTTCTTCAATTCAATTGGATTCACAACATTCGCGGTTATTCAACGGTTCTTGGCATTACTTCCAGCGGTCCAACATCCACTTCCTGAACCTTATCCTTCGGACTGTCCAGATATGCCTGCAGCATGATCTGGGCTGCCACCTTGTCGAGTTGCTTCTTCCGCTGCGAGGCCTTGAGTCCACCTGCTTTCAATTCATCCCAAGCGAATGCTGAACTGAACCGTTCATCACAATAGAGCACAGGCAAGCCGGTAATCTGTTTCAACCAGTCGCCATAGGCTCTCACTTGTAGTGACTTCTTGCTCTCCGCCCCACTCATGTGCACCGGTAAGCCCATCACCAGCCCCACGATCCGCTCTTTCTTCACCAGCTGCAAATAATACTCCGCCTCCTGCTCACGCTTCTGCCGTTCGTAGATCAATAACGGCACCGCGATCTTCTGATCCCGATCACAAATCGCCAAGCCGACGCGTACCGTGCCGAAGTCGATGCCGAGAAGTGGGCCGATGGGTCGTTTGCCAGTGTGATGCATGTGTATTAGTGTATTCTTCAGTGGGCAAACATTCAGTTCCATAGTCGAACGACTGGCAGATATTATTGCCCATCGGGTATTTACCACACTGTACACTGGTATGACATCTGAATTGGCACGGTTAGCGTGCTTACACGCAAACCATGGCGCCCGAGCGTCAGGACTACTTTTTCTTTGTCACCAAATCTGGAAATCGCCAATCGATCATGACGACCTTCATGCATACCTGAGCATAATCCATTTAGATTTTGACAATTGAAGCTGATTCGTTCAGAATGTCGGCCAGTCTTCGAAGGTTCGGAACATGTCCAATACTGCATCAACATCGTTACATGGTTTTCTTCGAGCAGTCATCCCGTGGGGCATCGTGATGACAATCCTGGTGCTGGTTGGAATCAGCCTGCACCTGATTACAGGAGTTGCATTCAAATGGGGCCTGCTGTTTTTTGGCGCCTTCTTTGCGGGTATAGGTGGCACGTTTCTGTTTGGATTGATCAAAGGGTGGACATGGATTGAGAAGACACCCGTTTATAAAAACTGGCAGACACTATTAGGTGACAAGTTTGCCAAGCCTCTGTTGTTCATTCTGATGACCCTAATTGTGATGGTTGGTACTATTACAGTGGCGTTACCTGCGTTCATGGGTAAGCCACAATCCAAGGTCGCGCAGGAATATCCGCTTCCCAACTTGCCCATAGTTAGGCCGAAAGGTCCCAGCAACAAAAGCAGAATCATGGATGTCAAAGATCCTGCTTACGTGGAAACCATCAAGAAAGAGTTGCAGTCAGAACAGGAGCATAACGAAGCGTTCCGATCCATGCTGAGAGGCCTTTCCCATTCGCACACTCCACAAAAAACGCTGACTGAATTGAATGAGTTGCTGTTCAGTCAGTTTAAAACTGCTGACCTGGAAACACAACGATATGTTGCCAGTAGTCTGAATTCGTTTGGCACGAAAGCTGATATCCCCAAGATTGAAAAACTGATCAAGGAAGCCACGGATGACGAAGTTAAAAAACAAGCAAAGCGATGCATTGAATATATTTTGTGGTAGTGAGGAAGTCCGGGTGCCAAAACCAAATCACCAGTCTGTTGTTTCGTGGCATTGCTTAAACCCTGGACAGATTGCTGGACTTCCTCGTCGTTGATCTGCTGGAGAGATGCAGACAGCGAGCCGTTATAGGACAGAGTAAGCAGGCACCGGCGGGCATCTTCGCCATAAGCTTTGAGGTGCTCATCCACCACGGCATCGAGTAATGCAGCGGGGGTGGTGGAGAGAATGTGGTGCTTGATCAGAATGGCACTCAGCTAAAGATGTTTCTCGAGAACCCAATGGTTCATTGCCTGGATGAGTTCATCACCCTGGATGAAATTCATTTGAACAGCAAGGATGTCCACCAGCAGATTGCGAGCTGTGGACATGGTTGCCAATACAGTCGAAAGTTACTTGACAATGACCATATCAAAAATGGAGAATGTGGTTCCACTGATGGATTAAGTTTCGTTAATTTGGCACATGGTGGATCAGAAATAAAAAATTGAGCCTGGTGAATCTACCCAGATTGCCAAAACGAATCATTTCTTCGCATGCATATGCCTTCATCTCTAGCCGGTAATGCTTCATGCAACCTGGCTATGCTTCTTTTTCTATGGAGTTGATCATGCGTCGTTATGCGACTTCGTCTCGCTCCCTGTTCCATTTTCCTCGATTCCGTCCCATGTTTGATGTATTGGAAGCTCGCGATGTACCCGCTGCCGGGCTTCAAATCATCCACAACTCTCCTTACGAAATAGCTGCAGAGGTCGATATCTATGTGAATGATGACCTGCTGCTCGATAATGTTGCCTACCAGCAGGCAACTGGTTTTCTCAATGTTCCCTCAGGTGTCGATCTGAATGTAGCCATTGCACCAGGCAACTCCGCTTCTTCCGCTGATGCAGTTTTCAGCACGACAGTGAACCTCGAAGATGGGAAAAACTACGTAGCTGTCGCACTGGGTGATCCGCTTTCGGCAGACCCCGCAACAGCCTTTGGTTTAGCAGTAACCTAAAAGGGCGAACGACAGGCAGTTCTGCCAGCGACGTGGATGTGCTCATTCTGCATGGCACGCCCGATGCACCAACGGTGGATGTGGTTGCCCGTGGCGTGGGAACGCTTGTGAATAATTTCTCTTTCCGTGAATTTGCCAATGGTGGCGATTACCTGACCGTGCCGCCTGGAAACTTTTCTCTCGACATCACGCTGGCCAATGGTCGCACGCTGGTTCGCAGCTTCGGGGCAGACCTCACTGGGCTGGCAGGTGGTGCTGCCGTCGTGATGGCGACAGGCCTGGTCAACCCCGGCACCACCGGAAATGATTTCGGTCTGCTGGCTGTTTTCGCAGACGGTACCACCGCCCTTTTGCCTGTTCTGGAAAACGTGGTTAACGGTACCAGCAAGAATGACAAAATCAAAATCGAAGAAGGCAACGGCGTTTATACCGTAACCGTCAACCGCACCACCAGTACGTTCCTGGCATTGACCAATCCATCGATCACTATCAATGGTCTTGGTGGAAATGACAAGATTGATGGCAGCCGGGTCAATACCATTAGCCTGACCATCAACGGTGGAAGCGGCAATGATAAGATCTGGGGTGGCAACGCTGATGACCTTCTCTTCGGCAATGATGGCAACGACAGGATCTTTGGTGGCCGAGGCAACGATCTGCTCAACGGCGGCAACGGCAACGATAAACTCTACGGTGAGGATGGCGATGACATCCTCGAAGGTGGCAACGGGCGAGATTATCTCAACGGTGGCCGCGGTGTGAACCAGTTACTGGGCGGTGCCGACAACGATATCCTTCGCGCTCTTCGAGGCAGCATCAACACCTTCGATGGTGGCACTGGCAGGAACATCATCTTCCTGGTCTCAGGATCTGATGTTGTCATCAACAGCGGCGGGCGGGATAAGATTATTCGCTGATGCACGGTAATCAATTGATTGAAGACCCTCTCTTCCGAATGGGGGAGAGGTTTTCAGTTGTGAACGGGTTGAAATGGTTCCACAGACGTTGTGCATGTTTGCATAGCAAACCCTTTGACAAGCTATGCGGTGTGTTAGATAATCAGGATCACCACGGGCCTGCAAAGTGGGGCGTTTATGCTTCAGCTATTGCTGCAGGAATCGGTTTCCTGACTGCAGCAGCAACGGGCCTGCACATCGCACGACATCGCCGAACTGAACAATAGTCGGGAGAACTTCGGTTACTCGCAAAAATAATAATGCGGTGAATTGGCACGGTCAGCGTGAGTACCCACAAGCCATGACGCTCAATATGCATCATTTCAAGCGTTTGGACTCTTAAAATGAATTATTTTTCGCTGCAAGTTATACTTAGCTCCGCTTCTTTACTGGAATAGTGAATACTACAATCTTTCAGGACGGTTGTTGCGCTCAGCGAGTTGTCAAACTCACGACGAAATGTTTGACAACCGATGTGGCGTGGTAGAGAATCGCATCTAAGTCGAAAGCATGGTTTGCGTGCACACAATCAGCGCGTCCAAACAAACCAAGTCATAGAGTAGAGTCAACAATGTCTCGGCGCAAGCATCAAGTACCTGTGAGCGACATACCGCTTTATACAGGTAGACAGGAACTACGGGTGCAAAAGCTGGGATACTTCTGCGGCGTACTTTGTGGGTTGGTCATTCTGGCCACGGTGATCACTACCATCCTGCTATGTAACTCTCACGGACCAAGCAGCGGCATGGAAGCCGGGTTCGTGTTTCTAATCTTGATTCCCCTGTCTTCGATACCTGTTGGTATAATTTGTCAGTACGGAGCAGTCGTATCAGCTATAGCGAATTTTAGAAACTCAAGCCCGGAAGCCCGAACTGGTTTGTGGTTATCACTGGGGGGCCCGGTTGCAGTTGTGATCTGCTACGCTGCGTGCTGGGGTATCATAGTGGCTACGGGTGTATAGACATCTGCATCGTGCACTGACAGACCCAAATCACGATGTTGCCAGAACGATGGACCGCGATTGAAGCCTAGTTGAACGACGACAATAACACATAGCGTCAATACACACCGCATGTTTGCCTATGCTACTGCACCCTCCTGCGTTTTTGTTTTGTTGTAATGAACGCTTACTGCTGCATAATTACGACAGTGAAGGAAGACTACAGACTTTCCCAAGTGACGTTTGACATTTGAAGTGGTGTGGTAGAGAATCGCATCTATCCCGAAGGCATGTTTAACATGGATACACGCCAACTACGGAACAAGGGGGAGTCAACAATGTCTCCACTAGAGAATCCTGCGACTTCGCGCCGTACCCCTAGTTATGGTGGCAGACTGGACCTTTGGGCGCAAACGCTGGGCTACTTCAGCGCAATTCTTTGTGGGTTGATCATACTCGCCACTGTGGCCACAACGGTCTGGGTTATCTCCATTCGTGATGGCCATACAGGCGATGTCATGGAAGCCGCATTCATGTTTCTCTTCTTAATTCCAGTGGCTTCTATCCCTGTCGGATTGATATGCCTGGTCGGGATGATCGTGTCTGTCAGTGCAATGCGAAGATACTCGAGTCTAGAAGCCCGAATGGGTTTGCGGCTCTCTCTGTGGGGCCTGGTTGCGGTTATTGCCTGCTATGCTGCGTGTTGGGGTATCATGGTGGCTAGCGGTGTTTGAACATGACAGCCTCGGCAAACGAGTCGCGGCTGCTTTGCGTGAGCGATCGGTGATATCGGAGAAAACGAATGGCACAAATTTCAACCACCATGAGGAGTTTGCTGATACTAGTTTTGGCTTATCCGGTCTTGCAAGCGAACAATCCACCTACTGGTAAGCAAGATACAAAACAGAGTGTCAAATTACCGAAATCGGTGGACCTGCGACCTCGATTGAATTCCCTGGGACTTGTGCCCCGCGGCCAAGGTCCTCGGAACACCTGCTCGGTCTTCGCGACCATAGGTGCGATGGAATTTGCTGTCTCCAAGCACTTCGGACGTGGGACGCTGCTGAGCGTTGAATATTTGAACTGGGCTTCCAATGATGCGATCCACGATCCAACAGATGGCGGGTTCTTCCATGATCTGTTGAAGGGGTTTGAGCAGCATGGCATCTGTCTGGAAGCGGATATGCCGTATCAGAAGCAATATGACCCCAAGCTCAAACCATCCGAAAAAACGCAACAGAAGGCAAAGCAGATTCATGGGCTGGGGTTGCAGGTGCACTGGATTAATCCATGGAAGCCTCAACCAGGACTGACCGATGAACATCTGCGTAAGATCAAAACCGTGCTGGCAAAGGGCTATCCTGTGGCGGCCGGTTCGAGCCACAGCCGTCTCATCGTGGGTTATGTGGACGATGGGAGACAACCTGGAGGGGGTGTCTTTCTAATCAAAGACTCTGGGGCTGCAGCTTATAACACGATAACCTACCAGTTTGCGAAGGAGAAGGTTGGCGACGTGATCTGGGTTGAAGCCCCCACTAAGCAGAAAGAAAAAAAGACAGGCAAATGATGTCTCGGAGCTGCCATCGTTTCGGTATACCGGAACGATGCTCAAGTCGCCGATTTTTGGACAGACGTTAGATGAACGTTAGCGAAGCAGCATACTGCTTCTGAAATTCCTTGAGTACCACCTCCTGGTGAACTTCCTTGTCTTCTGCAACAAATATCTCACTCAACCCACCCTTGGCATGTGGCCGCAGTATGCGATACCGCTGATCGGTGTCAGTTGGCTTTGGTGACAATGCTGTTGGCTGACTGATTTCCAGACCTACGGTCTCGGCACCCGTCTCATGCTTTGTGGGAATGCTTAAATCCTGAACGGATTGCTGGACTTCTTCATCCTTGATCTGCTCGAGAGCGGCAGGCAGTGAGCCGTTGTGGGAGAGCGTGAGCAGGCACTGGCGAGCATCTTCGCCATGCGCTTTGAGGTGCTCATCGACAACGGCACCGAGCAATGCAGCACGGGTTGTTGACAGAATCTGATGTTTTGTCAGTATCGCACTCAGCGAAAGATGCTTCTCGAGAACCCAATGGTTCATCGCCAGGATAAGTTCATCGTTTCGGATGAAATTCATCTGAACAGCAAGGATACCCACCAGCAGATTGCGATCTGTGGACATGGAGACCGGCTACTTGGGAAGATCGTCTGATGGCAAGGATCATATCACGAGAAAGATGGGAGTGCCACTGGTGAATTGAGATTCGGTGGCTTGGGGTGCGGAGGGGGTTGTCTCTGTTGCCATGGACGCTCATCGCCGTATCATCTCGGCGGAGCGAGATGACTACAAATTGCCATTGGCTAAATTTGCGGCTCATGGTACATCTCCCATGCTGGAAGATTCCCTTTTGGGGGATGTAACAAAAATCAGGCGGAGACAGGGATGTCAGCCGACTTGCTGCAAAGCCTCCAGGAGTGGGGCAAGCCGAGGATTTTAGTGCTCGGCGACATAATGCTGGATCGTTATGTCTGGGGTGATGCGGAGCGTATCAGCCAGGAAGCGCCCGTTATTTTGCTGCGTGCTGACAAGCGGGAAGAGCGGCTGGGCGGTGCGAGCAGCGTCGCAACCATGCTTTCCCATCTCGGTGCAGAAGTGTTGCTGGCCGGGGTAGTAGGCAACGACAGTGATGCTGAGCGGGTCAGGCAGATTATTGATGGTCTTGATATTGATCAGTCAGCGGTGCTCTGCGATGAGAGCCGGCCTACCACAGTGAAAGAGCGATACATTGGGCGGGCACAGCACAAGCATCCGCAACAGATGCTTCGCGTTGATTTTGAAAGCCGCGAGGAACTGACGGCGGAACTCGAATCGAAGCTGGAACATCTCCTTGATGACATGATGAGCAGCATCGATGTGGTGCTGGTGAGCGATTATGACAAGGGTGTATGCACGGCCAAGCTGACGCAGGCAGTGATCCGTCTGGCGCGAGCAGCACACAAGCCGGTGCTGGTCGATCCCATTCGTTGCAAAGGCGCGGAAACGCCTCATCCATACGACAAATACCGGGGCTGTACGACCATGACGCCGAACCGTCTGGAAGCCAGCCTGGCGACTGGTCTGCCGGTGCGTAACTCGGAAGAAGCTTTGCAGGCGGCCAAGCAGTTGTTGCATCGTTATGAAATGGATGGCAGCATCATCACGCTCGATAAAGATGGCATGGCCCTGGTAATGGCTAATGGCACGCAGGCTATTTTGCCAACTCGGCCCAGACAGGTATACGACATCACAGGTGCAGGCGACATGGTGCTCAGCGTGCTGGGCATGGCCCTCGCGCATGGCTCCGATTTCACCACCGCTATTCGCCTGGCGAACATCGCTGGCGGGCTGGAAGTGGAAAAGATTGGTGTGGCACCGGTCACTCGCGAGGAAATGGTTGAAGATATCCAGCAAGTGCAGCGACTGGAGCAGACAGGCAACCTGTCGAACAAGGTTGTCACGCACGATGTGCTGCAGAAGGAACTCGTGCAGGAACGAGCCGACGGTCATCGCATCGTCTTTACCAATGGGTGTTTTGATATTCTGCATGCCGGGCATGTGCAGTATCTGCGCGAAGCCAAGGCTCAGGGCGATATTCTCGTTGTGGGGCTGAACAGCGATCAGAGTGTGCGGGAACTGAAAGGCCCGACGCGACCGATCAACTGTCAATCGGAACGGGCACTGGTGCTGGCAGCACTTTCGAGTGTTGATTATGTCACCGTGTTTGATGATCAGACGCCACTGTCGCTTATCGAACTGGTGAAGCCCGATGTGCTGGTGAAGGGTTCCGACTATCGCAAGGAAGAAGTAGTGGGCGCCCGCGAAGTGGAATCGTGGGGTGGCAGGGTACATCTTGCCGGCCTGCGGCCTGGCTGCAGCACTACCGGCACTATCCTTCGCATGGTGGGGCAAGGCGGCGAAGAGGAGAATTTGAAGAAGGTGGCTTAAAAGGGGTGAGGGTTCAGGGGACAGGGGTGAGCTCAGGAGTAAGGAGTTTAGCACTCAGGACTCAGCACTTAGCACTCAGGACTAATCGCAATGAAGCTGGCAGTGTTTTTGCCAAACTGGATAGGAGATGTGGTAATGGCCACGCCCGCCCTTCATGCGCTGAGAAATCACTTTGCTCAGGATACCATCATCGGAGTCATGCGGCCTTACGTGGCCGAGGTACTGAGCGGCACTGCATTTCTGGATGAAACCATACTCAGCAAAACCAAGGGGCTGACCCGTGGAATAGCAGGGCTGTCACGTCAACTTCGTCGGCAAACCATCGATCTGGCATTGCTCTTCACCAACTCCTGGCGAACGGGTTTAGCCAGTTGGCTGGGTGGCTGCAAGCGTCGGGTAGGCTACGCCCGCGATGGCCGTTCATGGATGCTGACTGATCGTATCAAGCCGCTCTTAGGGAAAGATGGCAACTATCATCCCAGCCCGGTGCTCGAAGCATATAACCGGCTGGCGGAACATGTGGGCACACCGCCGCCTGGGTATCGTTTGCGGCTGACTGTAACTGCAGCGGATGATCATCAGGCTGATGCGGTCTGGAACAAATTCGATATGAACATCCACCGCCCGGTCGTGCTGCTCAATCCGGGGGCGGCGTTTGGCGCAGCGAAGCATTGGCCGGGGCATCACTTTGCCCGTCTGGCCCGCATGATGGTGGATCGGCTCGATGCCCAGGTGCTAGTGTTATGCGGCCCCAGTGAGCGTGATCTTGCTCAGTTAATCGTTCAGCTTACCGACCGGTCGGAAGTACACTGCCTGGCTGAAGTGAAGCCCTCGCTGGGGCTGACCAAGGCATGTGTCAATCGAGCCGATTTGCTGATCACGACCGATAGCGGCCCGCGTCACTTTGCTGCAGCATTCGGTCGGCCCGTGGTGACCTTGTTTGGGCCAACGCATCAGGCCTGGTCGGATACTTATTATGCACGAGAAATCTGCCTGCAGCGGGAGCTCGATTGCGGGCCATGTCAGCAACGTGTGTGTCCACTCAAAGGGGAACAGCATCATCGCTGCATGGAAGAATTGCTGCCTGAAGAGGTGTTTGCAGCAGCGATGAAACTGCTGAGCGGAACTTTGCCACTGCGTCTATTGCCCGAACCAGAACGCCGGAGGGCTTCTTAGTGTTCTACCTGAACCCACGCTATGAAGCAGATTTCTGGCAGCAGGGGTTGCGGCGGGAAAGCGACTTTTTCACCTGCTGCGAAGGCGTTGCCATAGGTCGACATGCACGCAGACAGGTGCGACGCATTTCGCTGAATCACTATCAGATTTTCCTGAAACGCGAAGAACCGGTGCAACTACGCGACCGGTGGGAATCGTGGTGGAACGGTTTCGGCTGGTGCTCCAAAGCTCGGCGTGAATGGCAGATTCTTGTACGGTTGCGTGAACGGGGCCTACCATGCCCTGAACCGATTGCGGTGGGCGAAACGGGGAACCTGGCATTTCTGGTAGTTCGTGGCTTTGCAGAATCCTTCGACCTGCCTACCTGGCTGGCGTTCCGGCCAACGGAGGAAGAACGACATGCAGTGCTGCGACACATGGGGCACGCGATTGCTGACCTGCATGACGCCGGCTTCACCCATCCCGATTTGTATGCCAAGCATATTTTCATTCATCGGCCCACACTGCAGGTATCGATGGTTGATTTTCAGCGTACCCGATGTGTCAAATCCATGAGCCTGCAGCAGCGTTCGCGGGAACTCGCCCGACTGGATGCCACGCTCCATCCGGGTGCGGTTTCGATTAAAGAACGGCTGACGTTTCTGCATGCGTATCTGCATCGGGCTTATGGCCATGTGCATCCGCACCTGGTGCGTGAATCTGCCAGTGTAGTTTCTGCAGAAAGCAGCAGGCTGCTCAAGCGACGACGCATCCAGCGGATGTATGCTGAAACCTCACTTCTTTCCGGCGATGTTTCGGTTGTCACCTATTGCAGGGTGAAAGTACCAGATATGATTTCAACACGGGTGACTGACAGTGCAATGTCACTGCCCAGCCGCAGGACGGGCAAATGAGTTTGCCAACCTGGGGCGACGCTAAATCCGTCTGGCAGCAGACCAGCCCGGTGTGGAAACAACACGTCAACAAAGCGGATGCTGAACAAGTCATGGATTGGCCTGTTTCGGATGATTTTCACACCAAGCAGGGACGTTCCACTGGCCGCATTGTCATTCATCCGCAGCTTTCTATCTATCTGAAACGACACTGGAAATTCACCTGGCGTGAACAACTACATGCCAGAATCAAGCCATCGGCCAACTGGTCGCCGGCCCAACAGGAATGGCATCACCTGCAGTGGGCCATACAGAATGGATTTCACGTACCCGAGCCACTGGCTGCCGGGCAGATGATATCATCAACAGGCCAATTGCTCAGTTATCTGGCCATTCGTGAGCTGACCGGCATGCTGGCACTGCACCAGGCTATTCCGCTGGCTTCATCCATCATGCCCGCAGCAACCTTCAGCCTTTGGAAACAAAGCGTTTTTGAGCAGTGTGCCGCCATTAGCAGGAAACTGCATCAGGCCGGCAGATACCACAAGGATTTGTACCTGTGTCACTTCTATGTCACGATGCCGGTTGCGAACCAATCTGTGCCTGGGCCACTGGCGATCATCGATCTGCATCGCATGGGGCATCATCCGCTCTTAGGCTGGCGCTGGCAGATCAAAGATCTCGCTCAGTTTCTCTACTCTACCTGGAATGTGACAGGCATTGCGGAGAGTGATCGCAGCCAGTTCATGCATAACTATCTGCAGACTGATCGACTGACCGAACACGAGAAAAGCTGGTGGCACCTGATTCAGAACAAGGCACGCCGCTACGCCAGGCATAATCAACTGGAGATTGCTTCCCCACACACATTGGGGAGGGCTGCATAAACATGAAGATTGCACTTTGCTACGAAAGCATGATGCCACACCAGGGTGGCTGTGAAACTTACATTGCAGACCTGGCCCGTTGCCTGGCGCAGGACAATCACGAAGTGCACCTGTTTGCCAGCAAGTTCGATACGGATGCCTTCCCCGATTCGGTGATGCATCACTTGTTGCCGGTGGCAACCGGTCCGCGATTCTGGAGGCCGTGGGCCTTTGCCCGTTCCTGTTATCAATCCTTGCAGCAACATACTTTTGATGTCACGGTTGGCTTCATCAAGACCTGGGGGCAGGATGTGCTGATGACTCAGGGTGGCTTTCATATTGCCTCAGCAGAGCACAATGTTCGTAAACATCGTAGCCCACTGGCACGGGGATTTGTCCGCCTGTTGCATGCCATCGATCCGAAACACTGGTCGTATCGCAGGCTGGAACGGAAGCAGCTATATGATTATCCTTCGACCATCGTGGTGCCGAGTCGCATGGTGCAGCAGCATGCACACCAGTATTATCCCGAAGTGACAGACCGGCTACGTGTCGTGCACAATGCCATCGATGCTGACCGGTTCTCAACGCAGGATCGCTTCCGCATCCGATCCCAGGTACGCGATCAGAACCGATTGCATCCGGAAGATCATATCGGTTTGTTCGTCGGGCACAACTATCGTCTGAAAGGGTTGATTCCGCTGCTCCATGCCGTCCGACTCATTCCCGATTCGGTCAACTTCAAGCTGCTCATCTGTGGTAGCCAGAAGTATCAGCGGTATGAAAAGATGGCAGCACGGCTGGGCATCAGCGAGCGAATAAGATTCCTAGGCTTTGTGCCTGATGTACGTGAAGCCTTCTTTGCAGCAGATTTTCTGGTGCATCCTTCCTTTTATGATCCGTGTGCACTGGTCACAATGGAAGCGCTGACATGTGGCTTGCCGGTGATAACGACAAAACTCAATGGCGGATCGGAACAATTGCCTGCCTGCATGACCTCGCTGACCATTGATACGCCGCATGATCATGCAGCGATGGCCCGCAATATTGAAAAGCTATGCTACGCGGAAAATCGTTCAGTGCTTTCGCGTGCAGCACGCGAAACCGCGTTACGCTGGACATTCACCGATCACTACCGTGCTTTGCTGGCGATCTTTGAAGAGGTATCCAAACGTAAGCGTCCGGTCGTCTTGCTTCCACGCCCCGGTAAAGTTTCATAGTTTTGTGGGACTCGTTTCCTTCGTTACATTCGTGTCCCACAGGGTTACCACAATTGCCATTGTTCATACGCCAGAATGTACCCCGCCAGGACTGCATTGCTGGCGGCATGGGCGATAACGCAAGCCCAAAGATTCCTGGTCTTCCAGTACAGCCAGTGAATCATCAATATCCAGACTAATGCCGCAGTCCATTCAGCATGCACCGCGACAAAAGCAAGCGTCACAATGATGACGCTCGCCCGGGTCAACTTGCCTAGAGGCACCTGTTGCCAGCGTTCATCAATAATGATGCGAATAAGAAACCCACGCCAGAATAATTCTTCCATGATCGGGACCGCAACGACCATACCAATCAATCGAATCAGCAGAAACCCATACGCTGCTGCATCAGCACCGTCGGCAAAAGGCTGATAAGCTGTCCTGCTCGCCGGCTTAATCCACTCTACCAGGTCAGGTATGTTGAACCATTCAGCCAACTTCGCCACGATACCCGGCAACACCAACTGTTCAAAGTTCCACTTGCACAGCACAATCCAGATGATGCCTCCCACGATGCCTGCCAGCAGCCCCAGCCCGGCACCATTCCACGACCAGGCTGGATAATATCGGCGCCCCCACCACAAGGCACCCAGCACCGCGACAACCTTGAACTCATAAATCGGGGTGAAATAACCTTTCAGCGACTCTAGCCCTTCGAGCGAAGTAAACACACCAAAGAACAGGAAGGGCAACACATACGCCAGGAATGGTTTCCACGATGTTTCTGCAGTTTCTGGAACTGACACAGGTTAAACCTCCAGCTTCAACGCATGATTGGAAAGCAGTTCAAAGCCCTGATCGGTAATCAGATAATTGCGTTCGAACCGCATGCCGCCCACACCTTTGATGTAAAGCCCCGGCTCCAGTGTCAGCACATCGCCTGCCATCAGGGTGTCAGAACTTTCAGGCACCAGAAATGGGGCTTCAGGATGTCCCAAGCCTATGCCATGCCCAGTATGATGGGGGAAGTAGGTGTTCAGATGCTTTTGCTCAAACACCTCGCGAACGGTGCGATCAATATCCTTGGCCAAGGCCCCGGCTTTCAATTTCTTCTCACCGGCCTGTATCGCCTCCATGCAGGCGTGATACATATCCCGTTGTCGGTCACTGGCTTTGCCATCGCAGATATGCGTGTTGGCGAAATCAGCACGGTACTGGCCAACGATGGTCGAGAAATCGAGCAAAACCAGTTCACCTGACTGCACCTTGCGATCCGAAGGCGGCCCGCCTACCGATTCGGTTCGCGGCCCGGTGACAAAATCGCCATAGATAATCGCCTGCCCCCGGGTTGCAGTCATCGCGGCATTCTGCACCAGGAAGAAAATCTCCAGTTCGCTCATGCCAGGCTTGATGCTTTTCAGGCCAGCAGCCATCCCCGCCTCACCCGCACGCATCGATACTTTCAATACTTCCAGTTCATCAGCATCCTTTCTCCGCTTCATGGCATGAATGATGGCATCCACATTCTGTACCTTGCTATTGGCTGGCAAACCCTGCAGCACACCGGCAGGCACCTGGGAAAACTCGATTGCCACGCTGCTGGCTTTGCTTTTCTTCACTCGTTCCAGAACATTACTGACCAGCAAGGCTTCCCGATGCGGTGCAGAATGCTTCCCATCGTACCAGGGCGGAGCCACCACTTCATCGACAAACGACACATCGCAGAAGCCCTTCACCATGCTGTCTGCAATCAGAACTGCCTTGCTGTCCCGCTGCAGCATCAGCACCGCACCAGCATCATTGCTGCGAAAAACAAAAGGCGACTGATGGTAGCCGCAAAAATAATAGAGATGTTGCGGATCGTAAATGAGAATAATATCCGCCTGTTCAGGCAGAGCCTTCCAAAGCCTCTCGCGACGCCCTCGACAACCTTCCAGAGTAAGCATGGCTAACCTGTCTTTTCCAATTTGGCTGATTGAAGTAGTATCTGAATCCGACTGTCACCAGTCTACTGGAACATGGATGAAGTCCGCAGGCAAGACACTATGTCAATTTCCTATGAGATATCCGGACGCAGACATTGGGCTTATCCCATACAACTTCAGACGCGAACAGCCTGGTGGCAGTTGGCACCGGTGCAGTGCGGATTCCTGATAGTGTGGTCGTTGCTGTTGTTCGTATATGGCATCCATCAGGGTGATCTCTACCGCACGGAAGGCTTGCGTGCTGTGCTCGGTGCAGAAATGTACCGCACAGGCGACTGGGTGATTCCCCGTTTGTATGGCGAGTCGATCCTCACCAAGCCGCCAATGCTCTATTGGGCCATCGCACTCACGGGACAACTGTATGGCGAAGTAACCGTCTGGGCGACTCGCTTACCCGCTGCCTTTGCCGGCATGCTCGCAGTACTCGTCGTCTGGGCTGTATTTCGACGATATTACTCGCCATCCATTACACTGCTGGCTGCTTTGGCACTCCCCTGTACCGGCATGTGGCTCGAAAAGGCATCGAGTGCCGAGATTGATACTCTGCTCATTTTCTGGGTACTGGCCGCCTGGGCCTGCTTTATACGACTGATGGAAGTCTTGTCGCAGAAGCAATCTTCATACCAGCAACTCTTCTGGTGGTGCGCTGCATTGCTCTGTGTTGCCGGTGGCGTACTCACCAAGTGGACAGGATTTCTGTTCTTCTATGCCATGGCTATTCCCTGCCTGTTCTGGCACCGGCAATTCTGGCGACTCTTCCACTGGCATCATCTGCTTGCTGCCTTGCTGGGTGTTGCAGTGGTATTCAGCTGGCTCGGCTTGGTGATCAACGAACTGGGTTGGTCGCAAGTTACAAGCATGTTGTGGAAAGAAGGCGCACCCCGTGTGCTGCATGGACAGAATGCCAGCCGAACGTTGGTTCTGGAAACGTTGGCTCATCCATTTCTGGTGCTGGCTATCTGCCTGCCTTGGCCCATCTTCCTGGTTCATGCCTGGCGAAGGAAACTGTATCACCGTGATGCTAAGGTGCCTGTAACGATGCAAGTGATGATCGACCGCTCCCTCTGGTGTTGGGCATTGGCAGGCACCTTGATGATGACCTTCTTTCCAGACCACAACATCAGGCAGAGTTTTTCACTGGTTCCCGCCTGGACACTGTTGGGTGTGCTGGCACTTTGCCGACTCTTCCAGGCTGCTGCACTGCCATCCTGGATGCAGCAGAAACCATTACGCGCACTGATGCTGGCCCTGGCTGTCTGGTGTGTGATCAAAATCGTTCACGTTGAAGTGCTGATTCCCGCTCGATTTGCCAAAAGGCCTTCACTCGATGAACAAGCATTCAAACTCCAGCAGGCCATTCCGATTACTGCAACACTCTACATCTCAAAACTCAAAGATGAATGCCTGATGTTTCACTATGGCAGAGAAGTCATCAGGCTGCGAGAGTGGGATGGCATAATACCTACATATTGCTTGCTAACCGCCGCAGAATGTGCCAGTTGGCCTACAGAATTAGCTTCCCAAATAAAGCATGAAACACCTCTCCTTAATGCTCAATGCGAACCGATCTTCTTGGTACAACTGGCACGGTAACTATTGACACTCGAGATGGGTGCCACGGTTTCGTCGTACTCGACGTAACCGTGCAGCGTAAACGTGGCAGACAACTTGGCATTGTTACGCTGAGTACAGCGAAACAATGGCACCCATCTTGCATACCGATTGCATCTTAATCGCCCACTAGACATTACTTCTCAGGCACCGTCGCTACGGCATCAGGCTTATTCCCCGTACGCCAGACCGTGACTGCCACCTGCTTCAAATCTTTTCGTTGCACCTTCAACATCACGTAGGGATAGTTTTTGTAATTCCATTTCTCAGACTCTGGTGGCTTGCCATCATAGTTGAGCAGAAGGTGGGCTACTCCATTCTTATCGGGTGCAATCCAGCATTTCTCCAACGGAGACAATGTCACGCAGTTGGTTGGCTCCAGCACTGTCACCACCAGCATGGCTTCCTTGTTCCAGTCGATTTGAAACATGCTCCCATCCCACGATGGATCTCGCATCACCTGCACATTGGGTGGAAATTCCACCTTCGGAGCTTTCTCGGTACAATCCCGAAATTCCTGTTCACACAAAATAAGACTGACCAGCAGCGTCTTCCCATCAAACTGCTGCTTGACTGGCCGAGGCAGCAAGGGAACCATGCCAATCTGCATACTTCCCGACGAGGAAACAACATTCTTTGCCAGCGTAGTACGTTCACTGGCAGAGGGAACCCGATCAGCAGGCGGCACGGGAATTTCAGGTAGAGTGTACGGAGCACCTTTGCCTTGCTGCGGTGAATTCGCCAACTGCTGAGGCATGGGTATCTCCGCATTTTGTCTTGGCGGGGGTGGGGCCTGCGTCGGTATATCGTTGGAATCTACTTGTTGCTGCTGCTGACTTTGCCCCTGCTGAGTTGCCTGTCTCCAGGGCGAAATCTCTGGAACTGTAGCAGCAGTTGGAGACGCAGCTGAAATGTTGTTTTCTGTTACCGAAGCTACTATCGGCTGCACCTTGGCCAGATGATAGCCCGAAGCAAGAGCCCACCAGCCTACCCCTCCAGCAAGCAATGCACCCGCCAGCAACGATGAAATAATCCAGCCAATCGGTTTCCGGGTCGTCAGCAAAGTTGCAATCACGGGTGAAACAGCTGTTGCAGTCGATGCACCCGATTGCAGCAACCCGACTGCCTGACGGGCAATCTCTGGTGCCAGGCGGTTAATCATCACACCACTCACCTGGGTACCCATGAGGACGGCACCACCTGCAGTTCCATGCTGTAGCAGTTGTTTCTTCAATTTTAACCTGGCTCGGTAGAGTAGCCCATGAACAGCAGCAGGGGACTGGTTCAAGTGCAAAGCTGCCTCATCACGCGAAAGCCCTTGAATCAGGCATAGATCAATGACCGATTGATATTCAGGTGACAGGAATCTCTTCTCTTCCTGCCACCATCCTTTTAATAACTCTTCTCTGCAGGCAGCCGATGGTTGTCGGGAAATCTGAGCCAGTTTCTCTCTTCGTTTGCGTTGCTGCATGGCTAATCTCCGCGCTAACCGACGGGCAACACCTACCAGCCAGCCTGCAACACTGTCAGGCTTCCTGAGCTGGGCTGCACGCTGGGCCAATAGCAAGAACGTTGCCTGCAGCACATCTTCTGCATCAGCAGGCTCCATCAATTCTCTTTGGCATTGCCGCCAGACGAGAGTGCCATGCCGACGCACCAGCGTTTCAAACGCACTGGATGATCTTTGTTGAACAAACTGTTGCAAGAGTGCACCATCAGAAACTGAATCCAATTCAGTCTGATACTGTACACGACGAAGAATATTGCCCCATGCTGCCATACAACACCTTCCTTCTGCTCTAATAGGGAAAGTGCATCATGAACTTTACGGCGCGCGCCACTTTATTCTATTTTTTTCGTCAGGCTACCGGAAATGACAAGCGGAAAGTGGTGCCCTCTCCTACCTTGCTATCAACATGAATGCTTCCACCGAGTTTCAGCATGATTCGCTGGACGGATGCCAATCCCAGGCCAGTGCCCTTGGCTGCATCCTTGGTAGTGAAGAAGGGTTGAAACAGATTGGCCTGCGTCGCTTCATCCATGCCAGAACCGGTATCAGTTATTTCCATCAGTACGCGCTGATTAGCAGGATCAGGCAGCGACCGAATGGTGACTCTACCTGAGTCGGCTATTGCATCCCGGGCATTGAGCACTAGGTTCATCAGCACCTGTTCCACCGAACCGACATCTGCCCTTATCTCAGGCAACCCGGTGGTAAGCTGCAGCTTCAGTTCGATCTTTTTACCCAAGGCACTGTGCAGCATGCGCTGCAAATCGGTAATGACCGTATTCAATCTCAATTTCTGAGGAGGCTGCATTTGGCGACGGCTGAAATCCAGCATGTGTCGTGACATCTCCGATGCTATCAACCCTGCCTTGCGAATCTCCACCAGCATCTGTTTGATATCTTCTGATGTCTCTGCTTCCAATGCCAGGTCAGCGAAGTTCAGAATGACCGTCAGATAATTATTGAAATCATGTGCGACGCCACCTGCCAGGAGTCCCATGGCCTGCATGCGTTCACTTTGCCGCAGCTGAGCCTCGAAACGCCGTCGCTCCGTAACATTGCGGGCAATCACTTCAACACAGACAGTTTTGCCTTCCACGCGATCACGCCGCAAGCTCATTTCCAGATGAACCTGCTGCTGATCCTTATCCATCAGCACCAGGTTGCCTCGAACATATTCTTTGCTGCCATCCAGCGAAAGCGAATCGCTGCTGCCTGTCTGAGCAAAGTCGCTGAGATTCTTACCAATCAACTCTTCTTTTTTGTAACCCAGCAGTTCGGCACCAGCTTTATTGATTGCCAGGATGGTGCCAACGCGATCCAGCCGAAAAATGACATCACTGGCATGCTCAACCAGTTCAGCGTAGAAATGTTCCTGCTGACGATCATGCTCTTGTTGTGCTTTCTGCTGACTGGCTTGCTTCATCAATCGTGCACGCAGCCAAGTGGCCCAAACCATCAGAACTATGGTCAATGCAGCGATACTGACCAGAAGAAATCGACCATCATTCCAGAACGTAGGTATTTGCGCGAGCATTATCACTGTGTAATCTTTGTGAGGTCAGTGCATTGTTGCACTTTTGCACAATAATTAAACAAGCAATTTTAAAGAATCAGCAAAAATCCAGAAATTTTGATACTTCCACTACTATTTCAACGCCTGTCATCAAAGCCATGCGGATGGCTACGGTGCCATTTCCAGGCTGTTTCGACAATCTCATACAGACTTCCCAATCGAGGTTTCCACCCAAGTCTGCTTTGAGCCAGCGCAGCACTGGCCACCAGAATCGCTGGGTCGCCTGCACGACGTGAACCTTCGACCACATTGACCAGGCATCCAGTCACTTCGCTGCAGACTTTGATAACCTCGCGAACACTATGCCCCTGACCTGTTCCCAGATTCAAACAAAGCCCCTTGCCCGGAGTAATGGCTGACAGGGCACGCAAATGTGCCTCCGCCAAGTCCACCACATGAATGTAATCCCGAACGCAGGTACCATCTGGCGTAGGGTAATCGGTTCCAAAGACGTGAATTGCCTGCCTTTGCCCCAAAACTGTTTGCAGGATCAGCGGAATCAAATGCGATTCCGGGCTATGGTCTTCGCCAATGTCCCCATCTGGATGAGCCCCCGCTGCATTGAAGTATCGCAACGCTGCATAACCCAAGCCGTATGCATGTGCTGCATCAGCAAGAGCCCACTCAATCATCAGCTTGGTTCGACCATAGGGATTGATAGGCTGTTGCGGAGTGGCTTCCGTAATGGGTATTTCAAACGGAGTTCCATAAGTGGCACAGGTACTGGAGAACACCAATTTCTGAACCTGACAGGCCTGCATGGCTTCCAGCAGGATAAGTGTATTCGCTACATTGTTGCGATAATATTTGAAGGGATGTTCCACCGATTCGCCTACATAGGCAAACGCGGCAAAGTGAACTACCGCTTCGATCTTCTTCTCACGCAAAACTGCAATGAGCCTCTCACGCTCTGCCAGATCAGCAACAACTAATCTATCCCCAGGCACCGCAGCTGCATGGCCAAACGACAGATTATCGTAAACCCAGACATCATGTCCATGTTCGAGAAACAGCCTGACCGCATGACTGCCAATGTATCCTGCACCACCTGTTACCAGAAGACGCATACTTATACTCCCCCAACCATGACAGCAGGCCGCTTAGCTGGGTCAGGCTCAGCTTCGCTGATCAATTCATGCACCATCCACGGCACATTACCTTCACCAAACAGCAGGAAGCCGATCATGCCTGCTACCGGTGATTCTTCCGTCCATCCAAAATGAATTTCCGGAGGCTTACCGACCTTGGCCAGTTCCAGAACCACCGCTGCCAGCGTATGTGCGATCGAAGCTGAGCGAGTGATTTTCAGCATATACCGGCCTTCTTCGCTTAACACTTCCAGAACGGGCTGCTGATAAAAATCACTCGCATCATGCAGTTCTACTTCAATAAACAAAATGGGCATATTCTCAGGCAGACGATGCTCCCGGCGTATCATCTTTTCCTTCTCTTCAAGACTGCGTCGGCCTGGACGATGTGGCACCAGAATAGGCCACTCCGATGCACGAATGCTTTCCCATAAAAACCTGGATTGATCATTCGCAAAATCGAAGCCGATAAAGCGGAGCTCGCGTGACCTCACCACACGTGATAGCAGCGATGTCAGAACGATGGCAACAATGAAGAAAAACGCAATCTTGATACCCGATGGCTTTTCAATGATGTTGGCAATCGTGGTGTAAACAAAGACCAACATCACGAGCGTATAGGGAATGGAGAGTCTCTGCAGCCATGTTCCCGTAGCCTGTCGATACTTGCCAATCACCGTGGCCACGCAGGCGCTGGTGATCAGCATCAATACGCCCGTGGCATACGCACCGCCCTGATCATCCACGTTTGCCTTGAACAGAATAGTGACCACGACATTGACACCCGTGAACAAAACCACCAGCCAGCGGGCTGCTCGTGTCCACTCCGGCGCCATGCCATAACGAGGCAAATATTGTGGCACAAGGTTCAACAGCCCAGCCATAGCACTCGCCCCTGCAAACCACAGGATGATCACCGTGCTGATGTCGTAGATCGTCCCGAACACATTTCCAAACAGTGGATTAATCTTCCCCGTTTCCCCTTCAGCATGAGCAATGTAAGCCAACGCGCGATCCTTGGCAGCAGGCTTCTTCACAGACAGTTTTGCTTCATGTAATGTTATTTCCTTCTGCGTGACAGGATCGATGATCGATCCATCTGCCCGGGCATACACCAGTTCGCCAGGCGGAATCAGCATGGCTACCACCAGCGATGAGCTTAGCAACGCAATCGACATGATGGCCGCTGCGGTGATCAACAGCTTGCGTGTGTTGCGTATTCTTCCCGTTGGCTTTTCCACGGTATCAGTTGCATCGCCTTTAACATGCCCCATCACTGCTACACCCGTTTCAAAACCGGAAAGGCCCAACGCCAGCTTGGGAAACAACAGAATCGCGATCGCTATGATTCCCCAGACTTCAGTCGAACGAAAAGGCGTTTCATGCAGATGCCAGGTTCCTGTCTGCACATGCTCCCACCATAGCCGGAAATACTCAGGGTGATTGAGCAGATAGACAAGGCCGGATCCAATGATGATACCGCTCAGCAGCAGATAGATACCCACAATCACGATCGCCACACCAATGACTTCGCGAAATCCACGCAGGAACATGGCCCCCAAAGCGATCAGTAGACCGATCGTGATGCCAATCTGCCATTTCTCATGTTGCTTTTTCTGATCTTTCTCAAACTCCTGCTTCTCCTGCTGACTTAAACCTTCCGGTACCGGTTGATCCCTGAAAAAGATGGGGTTGGAAACAATATGCTCGGCAGCATCCGCTGCAGATAATGTTTTGGTGATGACGTAATCTGTTGCGGCAAATCCGAGCATGACCAGCACAAACGTTTTGCCCCACCAGCCCTTGACCAGTTTCTCAAGCATTCCGATGGAACCCTGCCCATGCGGCGAATGTTTGGCCACATAAATGTAAACAGGTAGCGCACCGAATAGGGTGACGAGCACCAGAATCAAGGTAGCCAGCGGCGCCAGCACACCAGCAGCTTCTACTGCAATTGATGGCTGGTAACCCAGCGTACTGAAATAATCGACACCAGTGAGACACATTACCCACAGCCAGAAACTCTGGTGGGGTTTATGCGCCTGAGGGGCATGAATGGGATGAGCACCAGATGAACCTGGTGTTTCTACAGAAGCGTTCATAGACATTAGTATATTAAGAGCATCTAACAAAAAGAACATTAGAGGAAATAGCCGCAGATGACGATGCACCCGAGTAGCATGAACGCTTCGTGGATGTCATCGCGTCGTTCATAGCGAACCCGTAAGCGTCGAAATTGATGTAGCCAACTGATGGATCGCTCAATGACCCAGCGGTAAATTCCCAACCCACTTCCATGTTCGGTGTTGCGTCGAGCGAG
>JAEUIE010000034.1 GCA_016795155.1 Planctomycetia bacterium
TCATGCCTCCCTGAAAGTCTGCCAACACCCGCTCACGTAAATCAACCGAGTACGCTTTCATCTGTGACTCCATGACATGGACACGTCACAGTATTTCATGTATTACCTGAATGCGCAAGATGGTTTTTGAAAATGCTCTAAGTGCTGCCAGTGCATCGCGTGCCAGCATTCCTTCAGGTTTCTGAATCAGTATGGCGAAGAGATTGCGAACGAATTCCCCTGTCCGTCGTCGAGTCACATCGGGCATCAGGGAAACTCCTTACACATGTGGAGAAGGTGTAATACATAAGCGATCTCCGTCTTAATATTGCTGCAGACTGTGACGGTGTCAAGCTACTAAGGTGTTGCAAATTCCAAAACGGAACACTCTCCCGATTCCGCAGGAGAGTGTCAATAATCTACTGACGCGTATCCCTATTTCCCTTCCGCCGCATCCTTCACCTTCGGGTCATAATAATTCGGGAACGGCGGGCGTTTGGGGTGAACTACCGGGTTTCTTTGAAGTTCATACATCACCATTTCGATGGCTTTCTCCAGTTGTGGGTCTTTGCCCTGGCGGACCAGTTTCGGGTCGAACTCGACTTCCACATCAGGAGTGACACCACGGTTTTCCACTTCCCATTTGCCTGAGGGGAACCAGATGCCCCAGCGTGGAGCAGTGACGCCACCACCATCGATCAGTTGGGGATACCCATCAATACCCACCAATCCGCCCCACGTGCGTTTGCCAATCAGTTGGCCCAGGCCAGACTGCTTGAACGTGTAGGGCAGGTAATCGCCGCCTGAACCAGCCTGTTCATTGATCAACATGACCTTGGGGCCAGGGATGGCGGAAGTAGGGAATGCCTGGTCTTTGCCTTCACGAGTGGAAGCATAGTTGCGGATAGGCTGACGCAAATAATCGATCACATGATCTGCCAGTAATCCGCCGCCGTTGAAGCGTTCATCAACAATGACACCATCCCGCCCGGCTTGGGCAAAGAAGTAACGGTTGAACCGGGCATAACCCTGATTCGCTGTGTTAGGCAGATACACATAGGCTACTTTGCCACCAGTGAGCTTGTCCACAGCCCGACGGTTGCCATCGACCCAGGCCAGATTGCGCAGTGCCCGTTCACTACCTGCGGGAACCACCGTTACCTCGCGGGCATCTTTGCCATCAGCCGATGAGCCTACTTTGATGATGGTCTGTTTGCCAGCAGTGCCTTCGAACAGTTTGAATATTTCATCTTCGCCTCGCAGTTCCACACCGTTAACAGCCAGCAGGAATTCGCCTTCCTTGACAGCAGCGCCAGGCTGAGTCAGTGGTGCACGAAGAGTCGGATTCCAGCTTTCGCCGCGATACACCCTGGAAATGCGATGACGACCCTGTTCGATGGTGTAATCAGCACCCAGCAAGCCGCCTTTGCGGCTCTCCATTCTCGGCGTGTCGCCACCAGACAGGTAAACATGCTGGAGACATAATCCTGCCAGCAGTTCATCCAGCAGGTAGTTCAATTCATGCCTGCTACCTAACCCGGGCAGATAAGCTTCATGCTTCTTCCAGTTCGATTGCAGATCGAATCCGTGGAATTGAGGATCGTAAAGGAAATCCCGTTCGATGCGGTAGACTTCCTGGTAAATCTGTTTCCATTCTGCCATTGGATCAACACGGACTTCGAAAGCATCCATCTTGAGGGTGCCATCGCCTGGCTTGGGTGCACCAGCAGCGCCAACCAGATGCCAATCCTCACCCTGGCGATAAAGCAGCTTTTCGCCATTGGCCGAGACTGTTACGAAACTGGTTCCATCAGCGATTTTTTCTGTCTTTCGCTTGGCTAGTTCAAATCGATGAATCGTGACTGGTGGTGGTTCATTCGTGTCTTCCAGCCCTGGAACGGTTGGGCCTTCAAGCACATATATCACACCTGTTTTTCCTGCCAAAAGTCCCTGATAATTCTTTGGTGGAATCGGCAATGCCAGCGTACGCTGATCCAGATCAGCTTCATCGACTTTGACTTCAACGGTTTTCTTTTCTTCCTTCTTGTCTGTATCCTTGCTTTCCTTTTTCTCCTTTTCATCATCACTTTCAGGAGCCAGTGGCGAAGGTTCATCCTTGCTGAGAACAGTCAGGTAAACTGTGCGGGTCACGGGCCGGTTGATCGCTGCCATGCCTGAACCCACGGCAGGGCCAATATCAGTGCTGGCAGTGAAATAGAGGTATTTGCCATTGGCATCAAACGAAGGGTAGCGGGCATCGCTCATGCCATCGGTTACCTGAATGATTTTGCCTGAGTCAAGCGAATACAGGAACACAGCACTAAGGTAATTTTTCAGTGAGCGTGAGAACGTGATCCACTTGCTGTCTGGCGACCAGTAAGGAATGATCGGCTCTTCATCGTAGATGCCGGAATCCACTTTGGTCGATTTGCCTGTGCTGAGTTCGACATGCCAGAGGTTCAACTTCTTGTCGGCTAATGCGATGTACTTGCCATCGGGCGACCAGGCGATGTTGTAGAAGAAGGACGGAGCATCGCCGACTTTGATCTGCTTGGTCTCGCCCTTGCCATCCTGCGAACGAATGTGTAGGAGATATTCCCCCGATTCATCGGAGAAGTAGGCAATGGATTTTCCATCAGGCGACCATTTCGGATCACGTTCAGCAAATGCAGAACTGTTCGTGAGATTGCGGATGTCACCTTTTTCTGCAGGGACCGTAAGGATTTCACCACGTGCTTCAAAGACTGCCCGGCTACCAGTTGGCGACAGGCTGGCCTTTTGAATCGACTTGGCTGCTTTCTCCACCTTGGTTCGCACGCCAGGCAAATCGGCCTGAATGCGTACAGAGATGGGGTGCGATTTCTGGCTCTTCAAATCAAACAGATGCAAGGTGCCAAAGCGATCGTAAACAATGGCATCGCTGCATGCTGAGGCAGACTTGATATCGGCATCACCCGGATCAAGCAAACGCTTCACTTCTTTGCTGGTGGGTGAATAGCTGTAAAGGGTCGCCATCCCATCACGATCCGACAGAAAATAGACCGTATTGCCTATCCAGATAGGGTTGAAATCGTTGGAAGTGGTGCGAGGCACGAGCGTGATGGAAGAATCAGCGAGATCAGCGATCCACACTGGCGATGCGGAGCCCCCTCTGTAGTTCCGCACAGGCCGAAACGAACCGGGAAACTGCGGTTTATTGGAAAGAGGCACATAAGCAATGTGCTTACCATCGGGTGAAAGTGAACCTTCTTCAGCTTGAGGCAACGGCAATTCGGTCGGCTGTCCGCCATGTGCAGAGACGCTGAAGAGGCGAAGGAAACGGGCATAACTGGAGCGAGGAGAACGGAAGATTACCTGCTTACCATCAGGCGACCAACTGACAGGTACATCAGGGTCGGGATGATGCGTTATGCGTTGTGGTACGCCTCCTGTTGCTGCAACAACATAGACATCGAGGTTGCCCTCATAGTCGCCAGCAAACGCAACCCACTTGCCATCGGGTGAAAAGACCGGGTAACTCTCCAACCCGGTTCCAGCCGTCAGCCGCCTGGCTTCACCGCCAGCCCGTTCCACCGTCCAGATGTCGCCTGCATAAACAAAAGCAACATGGCTGCTGCTGATTGCAGGCCGCTGTAGTAGTAAGGGTGGATTCTGGGCATTTGTCGATTGAGGCAGCAAACCCGGCATTAGCAATGCCAGAAAAAGTGTATTTCGCATTTTTCCATTCTCGGACGAAGAGAGGTGAAGTAACGGTTACACCGTTATAGACCCAACATATGAACCGGATGTTTCATCAGGCAGGTACAGCGTGTTTGTGAGCCGGTTATCATTCTTTAACAATTATGATGCGATTCTTTTATCTAGTTCATGAAAAGGTTCGATGCGAAGGATTGCAGTGTTTGCTCCCCAAATAACAAAAGTTTCGTGAACACCATGCCCGCCGATGCTGCCACTGTTGCTGGAGGAACCGAAGATACGTCCTGTGGGTGATGAAACCTGTGCAGCATGCAATGGTTCTATTCGCCTTGTCGGGGTAGTTCGTTCGATGATGACCTTGGGTTTATGGACGACCGGCCGACCCTGTACCGGCAACAGGTGCTGCGTGTAATCTCAGCAGGGCGGTAGACGGCGACCAGACAATGTCGCACACCCGCATCATCGGAGGATGCTATGCTCAGGAAGTTCCTTCTGGCAGTGCCCGTGCTGGCCGCTCTTGCAGGCTCGGCTTTCGCACAGGACAATAATGCCAATCAACAGCTTGCCGCTTCTGTAGCGAGGAAGATCAGCGCTTCCAGCAAGCTCAGTCAGTATCAGCTTGACATCCTGGTGGATGGCAGCAAGGTTGAACTGCATGGTATGGTCAACGACGCCAATCAGCAGGCTGAAGTTATCAAACTGGCACAGGAAGTTGCCGGCGTTGATTCTGTCAGCAATAAGCTGAGCATTCGTGGCGCGATCCGCCAGTCTGCAGCTCAGGAACCGATTCCTTCACCAGCCAAGCCTGCTGAAGCTCCCCCAGCTTGGGCAGCTAATGAACCAATCCCCAGCTTCAGCGCTGGTGGTGGCGGCCCTGGTTTCCAGCAGCCTGCTCCTCCGCTGCCCCCTTATGCCTGGCCGACCTACGCTCCTTACAACAACTTCAGCCGCGTGGGTTACCCAACCTGCTACCCAGCTGATGCCATGCCATTCATCGGGCCATTCAACCCTTTCCCCCGCGCACCACTCGGCTGGCGGAATGCTACCCTGTCATTCGATGATGGCTTCTGGTACCTGAGCAACCACTCAGGCAACCGCGACTGGTGGTCAGTTCGCTTCTGGTAAGATGTCAGTAAGTAATGTAACAAGCCACTCGGAGATTCCGAGTGGCTTGTGTGTTTTGAAATGGATTATTCTAGTGCTTCCCGTTCGTCACCGATGCCTTGTACTGATCCAGTACCAGGTTGGCTGCCACCGTTGTCGCCTCATCATCGTTGTCATTCATCGCTGCCAGGTTGGCTTTGATGCGGCGGTTGGCGACCTTCAGGTAGAACGTGCCGACGGGCAGATTCTTATTGATGTCAGGCGCCTGACTTGACAATTCTGAATCCAAGCGGCTCAACACGCAGGCGCTGTTGAAGATCTCAATGCAGGCATCGGCCATACGTTCCTGAACATATTCTTTATCAAGAATCGCCTTCTGGTGTTTGCGAAGCGCCCCTTCCACTGCCAGGCCGAAATCCTTGACGCGCTGGGCCAGTTCTTTGGCATATGGTTCCAGTTCCTTGTGCTTGACAGGTACATGGGGATCCTTAAAGCGTGCCGCCAGTCGATTGCCTGCCAGCTTGAAGAGTGCCCCCATGCCGCTGAATGGTGACTTGAGAGCATTGTCAACAATCTTGCCGACGGTGCCGAAGCCATACATGGCAATGAATTGGCGCATCACATCGTTGGCGCCTTCGCCAATCTGGTTGATGCGGGCATCACGCATCATGCGTTCGTAAGGCTCATCACTGAAGTAGGCTTTCCCGCCGAAAATCTGGATACAGTCGTTGACGGTTCGCCAGAGGGAGTCACTGGCCCATACTTTCAGCATGGCCGTTTCGAGCATGTAATCGCTGGAGCCTTTGTCAATCAAACCAGCACAAACATATGTGGCTGATTCAGTGGCGAAGGTCTCGGCAGCCATGTTGGCCAGTTTCTTCTTCACCATTTCAAATTCGCCCAGCGTCTGGCCGAACTGTTTGCGGGTGTTGGCATGGCGGGCAGCAGCTTCCACACACACTTTAGCTGCTCCGGTGCAACATGCGCCAAACGTGGTGCGACCAAAGTTAAGAACCGACAGGCCCAACTTGAGGCCACGCCCCAGCTTGCCAACGATGTTCTCTTTCGGCACACGCATGTTCGTGAAGCGGAGCTTGGCCTGCATCGTGCCACGCACGCCACATTTCAAGTGATTCTTCAGCACGACTTCAAAGCCGGGCATATCGGGTGTGACCAGGAATCCAGTGATTTCATCGCCCTTGCCATCCGCCTTGGGAGTGCGGGCAATGACGGTCAGCACGCTGGCAAAGCCACCATTGGTGATGTAGTGCTTGAAACCATTGATAATGTACGCTGAGCCATCCTCAGTAGGTGTTGCAGTTGTCTGCACGTTGCCTGCATCAGAACCTGCTTCAGGTTCGGTCAGTGCGAAAGCAGCAATCTTCTTGCCTTTGACAACATCGCGAAGGAATCGTTCGCGTTGTTCCTGGTTTCCTTCGAGAATGAGCGATCGGCAACCAATGCTGTGGTGTGCATTGACGAAAATGCCTAGCGATGCATCAGCGCCGCCAACTACTTCGAGCATCTTACAGTAGGCATACTGCCCGAGACCCAGTCCGCCGTATTCCGCGGGCACAGCAGCTCCAAGCACGCCAATGGCGCCCAGACCATCAATTACCGATTGCGGAATCTCGCAGTTCTTGTCGATAGCGACCGAATCAACGTGCTTCTCGCAGAAGTTTTTGAGTTCAGCGACTTTCTTCGCTGTGATATCCAGCTCCTTCTCCGCCAATTGCGGATAGGGGAACACAATTTCGGAGTTGAAGAGTCCGAAAAACAATCCCTTGGCAAATCCGCCGAGGGCGCCTTCTTTGAAAAACAGTTCTTCTGCTTGGGCGTACTGTGCGTCGCGTTGCTGCGCGGTAAGAGCCATAAAAGGAATCCTTCGATGCCTGAGAGAGGGTTATAAGCAATGAAGATTGCGCGGAATTTCAGATATTCTAAGAAGGCATCATGCAGAAGTCAGTAGTAGGCAGTGGCAAACCGATACTAAACGCTCAATCTGCTCTCATATAATGACAACCCCTTTAATTTTAAGAGTTTAACCGATTCTTACTGCGTTTCTTTGTGCCTTAATCATGCAACCACCTGCCGGGCAACAACCCGCAGAAAAACCGAAAACGCTGACAGTCACCATCGAAGGTGATGTCGATGCCGAATTGGCCCCGGTGGCTGGAAACCTTACCACACTCTATTTCCAATGTTACCCCAAACTGTTGGCGCGGTTTGAAAACACGAACAAGTCTGCACCCCGGCACATCCGCATCATTTTTGACAGCAAGCTGAACATCCCGGCACACTGTTCTGGCAACCGCGTCACCGTGGGAGTTCAATGGCTGAAGAAACATCCTGAAGACTTTGCGCTGCTGACCCACGAACTCACCCATGCTGTGCAGATGTACCCACGCGGTGAACCTGGATGGATAGTCGAAGGCATTGCTGACTACGCCCGGCATGTGTATGCCCCAAAGAACAAAAAGGCTGGGCGCTTCCTTCGCGTTTGACAGAACGACAAAAGTACACCGACAGCTACCGCACCACCGGCCGGTTCTTCCTCTGGATGGATCAGAAATTTCCAGCAAGCGTTGATAAGATTCATCGTGCGATGTAGGAACGTGCTTATGAAAAAGGCATATTCAAAACCGCTATCGGTAAAGACATTGATGAACTATGGAAGGAATGCGTGACAGAGTCGAATCTGCAGAAATGAAACTCCTCGCCAACTGGCGAGGAGCGGAAGTTGATTACCAAGAAGCCGATACTATCACGCAGCTTCTTCTGATTCCTTGCCTTTCAGCAACCAGCCTGCACCAACAACCAGCAACAGCAGGCATAAGCAGGTGAACGCCACAATTGCAGGGAGTTTGGATTGAGGCAGTTTCACCACCGCATCTGCGGGTAGTGTTTTGGGCAGTTCCAATCCTGGATTGCTTTGAGATAGATCAACGGCTTTGCGTTCACGTCCAAGTGCTTCCCTGGCTGCCTCACCCAAGGTCATTTCACGCTGTGTGGTATATTCCTCGCCTTTCTCTTCATCCTTAGGCAGTTTCAGCTTGGTACCTGCAGGTACTTTGATATAGCGAATTGGCAGGTCAAAATTGATGGCTTTCAATTCGCCCAGCTTTTCGGCTTTATCGGGCTCTTTCTTGGCATCCAGTTTGTCGACATCAATGTGATACTGTTCGCGGGCAATATCCTTGATGGCGTCGTCGAATGATTTCACCTGCCCAATAGTAACAGTCGAGTATTGCCAGTTGGTAAGGTCACGAGGTATTTCCTTGCTGAACGCCAGGAACGCCATCAGCACGCCTGCCAGTGAACCGCCAGCAATATAACCGCTGGCCAGCAGCACACCTGGGCTGGTTTCGCTCTTGCGGATGGCTTCAATTTCTGCCTTCGCTCGTGCTTCCGGATCATCTCCAGCAGCAGCGACATCGGCTGCGGCCCGCCTGGCCATGATGGTGTCAACAATCCATCGAATGATGCCACCTACAAAGATGGCCGCAGAGTATTGAATGGGTACATAGACACCCACTGCGAAAGCGAGAGATGATACGCCACACAACTCGAGGAAGAAGGCGATCATCGCACCGATGCCTACCATGCTCCAGTTCAAATCTCCCTTGAGCACGCCGTTGATGATCAAGCCCATCACCTGGGTCTTGGGTGCATCAAACTCGCGTTTGACAGCAGTGCCATCATCCTTTTCCTTGATCTGCCCCATGATGGCATCATCGCGAACTACTTCGGGTTTGCCTGTTGTGGGATCAACATAGTAAATGCCACGATTGACAATCTTGATTTCAGGTCGAGGTTTGTAGCTCACATTTCCCTTGTCGTCTTTCACTTCATCGGAAAGGTTCGCTCCGCTGGCTCGCCAAACCTTATACTGTTTGCCTTCATACTCAATGGTTTCATTGAGCTTCGCAAGTTCCGTCTGATTCAGCACGACCTTGGGAAGGTTGGCTTCTTTCTTGCTGAAAATGGTTCCCGATTTGTTAAACGCCAAGAGCAGGAAGCCGATGACTAATGCAGACACCAATGCCCCGATTAGAATGGCATACTGGCCTGCTTTGGGTGTGCCACCCACAAGGAAGCCAGTCTTAAGCGACTGTGCCGTAGTGCCACCATTGGAAGAAGCAACGCACACGACGGCTGCAATGGAAAGTGCCAGTAGTCGGTAACTGGGCGAAGTGAACCCCAGGGTCGCAAAGATCAGACATGTCAGCATCAGTGTGGCGACTGTCATGCCTGAGATCGGATTGGATGATGAACCAATTTCACCAGTCAAGCGTGATGAGACCGTAACAAACAGGAAGCCAAACAGCACCACTAGAAGCGCTCCCAGAATGGCGCTGGTCACGCCCACCTCGCCTATCAGAAATAGTGCCAGCACCACAATGAGCGCGAGGCTTCCCAATAACACCACCGAAGTTGGCATGTCATTTTCGGTTCGGCGTTTCAAGTTGTCGACCTGACTTCCACCAGTTTTCACACTTCGCAGGCTTCCTGTTAACCCTCGGATGATAGTAGGCAACGTTTTACCCATGCTGATGATGCCCGCAGTTGCCACGCACCCGGCTCCAATAAAGAGCAGGTAGTTGTTGCGAATCTGTCCTACCGACATGTCACGAATCAATGCGGTACCTGGTGGCACATTTTTGTCGGCATATTCGCCCACCATGTAAATGGTGGGGATGATAACCAGGTAACCCAGAATAGCGCCTGCCATCATGACTGCACTGGTTCGCAAACCAATGATGTAACCGACGCCTAAAAGTTCCGATGCCATTTCGTGAGCATATACTGCCATCTTGTTGATGAAGGTTAACGGATAAGTAACGGTGCCCATCAGCAACGACATGCCTTCTGTGACAAACTTGTGCACAAAGGCCAACCCAAATCCGATGAACACTGTTTTTCCTGTGGTTCCACCCTTTTCACCAGAAATCAGCACCTGAGCGCACGCCGTTCCTTCAGGGTATAGCAATGTTCCAGGCTGACCCGGTTTGCCATGCATCTTCACAATGAAGAGCCTGCGAAGCGGAATCATGGCCAGGATGCCAAGCAATCCACCCAGAATGGAAACCACCATGATGCGGAGGATGTCCATCTCATAACCCAATAACAGCAGGGCAGGCATGGTCACACCGACGCCAAAAGCAAGTGATTCACCAGCGGAGCCTGCTGTCTGAACGACGTTGTTTTCAAGAATCGTTGTTTGTCGTGTGCCAATCAGTTTGGAGAAGAAGCGGAAAAGCGTGATAGCCAGCACCGCGACAGGGATTGATGCCGAAACAGTAATGCCCACTTTGAGCACCAGGTAAAGGGATGACGCGGCAAACACCACACCCAGCACCGTCCCCAGCAACACCGCGGACCAGGTAAATTCCTTCATGGTTTTACCCGCTTCATCGCTGACATAAGGTTGGAATGCGGGCGGTTGGGTATCGGTGGTAACGGCCATGCCGATTCACTCCGGTGAAAAATTGCAGTGGAAAAGACTCAAGATGGCAGAATTTTCAGCACAATCAAGAGGGGAATCCTACAATAAGCCCTGAATTTCAGCCGATGATTGATCCCCAGTAAATTCGGCAAGAACCATCCACTAGGCTCTTTCATTGGGCCAAACGGATGTTACCATACTGCCTTGCAACTTGGAACCTTCACAAAAGCTGGCCTATTTCGAATGAAAAACGCTCTCGATTACCTCGCCAAACACCACAACCGCTTCGTCGCTGACCTTCGTGAACTGGTGGCTATTCCCAGTGTCAGTTGCGGTACGCCCGATGTGCCCAACATTCTCAAATGTGCCAACCTGGTCAAGGATCAGATGATCGCGGCCGGGTTGGAAAATGTCGTTGCCAGGCAGATTGATGGTCAGAACGGGAAAAGTTATCCCTACGTGTATGGCGAACATCTGCATGCACCCGGCAAACCAACGGTCTTTCTCTACAGCCATTATGATGTGCAACCTTGCCAGAATCAGGACCCCAAAACGGGCAAGTACGCCGGCTGGGACACTGATCCCTGGAAGATGACCACCAAAGCTGGTCGCTTTTATGGCCGTGGCTCTGCCGACGATAAAGGTGCTATTACCTGTCACCTGGCCAGCATCGAAGCGTTTCTGAAAACCGCAGGCAAGCTCCCCGTCAACATTAAGATGCTCGTCGAAGGTGAAGAAGAAATCGGCTCTCGCCACCTGATTCCATTCTTCGAACAGTATCAGAAGATGATCCAAGCCGATGTCATCGTCGTCTGCGATACCTCCAATGTTGAAGTGGGCACGCCGTGCATTACCTACTCTCTGCGAGGCATCGTTGAACTGCTGGTAGAAGTAGAAACGCTCAAGCAACCAGTGCACAGTGGTTCCGGTGGTGGCGTGCTGCCTGATGCAGCCATTGCCCTGGCAGAAATTCTCGGCCGTCTGTGCTGGCGACGCAAGCGCATCCCCGTTCCAGGACTGTATGAAGGCGTTCGGCCTTTGACCGCTGCAGAGAAAGCCGAATACAAAACACTGCCCATCACCGAAGACAAACTCAAGAAAGAATTTCAGTTGTTGCCCGGCCTCGATCTGGTGCATCCACTGAATGTGCATGTCTGTGAACAGAAATGGCGGCTCCCCGCAGCAACGGTAATTGCCATGGAAGCCAGTTCGCTGGCCCAGCGATCCAACCAGGTGCTGCCTAAAGCTAAGGCCATTCTGAGTGTCCGCACCGTACCCGATATGAAGGCTAAGAACATCGTGCAGGCCATGCGTGATTTCCTTTGTGCCAACCCGCCATGGGGAGTCAAAGTGAAAGTGAACCCCAGTGGCCACAGTGCCGACTGGTGGATGACCGACCCGACTGGTCCAGCCTTTGATGCTGCCCGCCGGGCATTGGAATCAGGCTTCAAGAAGAAACCATTAGCCATCGGCAGCGGCGGTTCCATCGGTTTCGTCGGCCCACTTGCCAAGCTCTTCGGCGGTGCACCAGCGCTTCTACTCGGCATCGAAGACCCCAAGAGCTACGCACACTCTCCGAATGAAAGCCTGCACGAAGCCGACTGGAAGAAGCTGATGACATCGTTGTGTCACCTGTATGACAACCTTGGCACGTTGCCGAATGGCAAGGTGAAATAACGGAATTATTGGTATCTTGATTCATTAACCCGGTAACAAAGCTGCCGGGTTTTTCTTTTCCATAGAAGGTTGCAATGCCTCTACTTCTCACCGGCGGGTTTGGCTGCATTGGTTCCTGGATCGTCAAGAATCTCATTGAAAGCGGCGACACAGTTCACGTCTACGATGTTCAGTTTGAACCCAAAAGGCTGAACCAGTTGCTCGAACCAGAACAGGTTCAACTCGTCCGCTTCCATCAGGGCGATGTAGCCGACGCTGAAGCGTTCCGAAAAGTTGTCGAGAAGGAAGGCATCACCCATATCATCCACCTGGCTGGTTTGCAGGTGCCTGTGTGCCGGGCTGATCCGATGCGTGGCGCCCGTGTTAATGTCTTGGGCACGCTCTCTGTGTTCGAAGCAGCTAAGGCGCTCAAGGATCAGGTGAAACGAATCGTCTACGCCAGTTCAGCCGCGGTCTACGGGCCGCCGGAAGATGAACAGGCACCGCCTTTGCACGATACTGCTGCTGCATGCCCTACCACCCATTACGGCGTTTACAAAGCTGCCAACGAAGGCAATGCACGAATCTACTTTGAAGAGAATGCCATCCACAGCGTGGGCATCCGCCCCGCTACGGTCTACGGCGTGGGTCGCGACTTTGGCATGACCAGCGAACCAACCAAAGCCCTCAAGAGCCTGGCCATCAACAAACCCTACCACATCAGTTTTGGCGGCTGGCAGGATATGCAGTTTGCTGACGATGTCGCCCGCAGTTTCATCCGCTGTGCAACCAGCAAGCCGGAGTTTAAGGGTGCAGTCGTCTACAACCTGCGTGGCCAACAGGTGCACATTGATACCATCACAGGCACCATGGAGAAAATCGATCCTGCCGCCAAGAAACTGATTACGCATGGCACACAATCGTTGCCAGTCGCTCATGGCTTCCGTGATGATGGCTTGCAGCAACAGTTCGGCCCGCTTCCCATTACATCACTGGAAACCGGGTTTGCAGCTACCCTGAAACGCTTCCGCTGGCTGGCGGAGCACAAGAGGCTTGATGTCAGCGATCTGCCTGCTTAGTTGAATGAGTCAGAGCAATGTTCAGCCATATTGGAAGAAAGGCGAAACATGTACATCATCTCGCTTTGCTTGCTGATTCAGGGAGCGCTTCTGGCTGCTACTGAGTTAGTGTTGAACCCTCTTTGTCCCAACATGGATGCAACTTTCACCACCTTGAATATGCTGGCAACACAGAAAACCAGGCACTCGCAAGAAATGATTCACAGATACTATGCGCGTATTGTCAAAAACGAGTCTCTGTTAGGCGGTCGCATTTTGATGGCATACGGAAACAAGAACACCATCGACGAGTATGTTATCATGCTTCTCGTGAATAGAGGGAAAGACCAAGGCCTGTATGAAAGTCTTGAGATTTTGTATGGCATCAGGTCTGAATGGTGGCATATTCCTTCATTGCGAAACAAGATAATCAGCATTTATTGATGAGAAGCATAAGAAATTTAGAAGCATTCGACTGGAACAGTTAGCCAAGAACGATCTTCGCAAGTATTGCAGAATGATTTCGTGCTATTCCTTTTGCAAATGCACGATGTGCAGTATGGCTATACCCGGTATGCTGAGAGACAAAAGAGTAGTTTTCGATTTCAATTATCACACTGGTTTAGGAATTCATTCTCCCATGGCTTCAAGAGTATGCGACTATGCTCTGATGGCGCTCATGGCTATGCACCAGGTTGATGTCAGTGCTGTCTCTCGAAGTTATGGGTACCCTTTGATTTTCGACAGACAGCTGGGTACGCCCCAGAAGCAAGTCGAAGCAACGTTCGATGCCATGCTTGCCGATATTGATATGTTCCGTGAACGGTTCTTCCGATGAAGAAAGAGTAACACGGTATCGTTCAGCCAGCAAAGTTAACCGGACATACCGGCAAACCATCGTCCGTAGGTGGTCCGCTTACTGATCCTGAAAGGATCACCCAATAAAGCCCAGGACTTGTCGCTGCGAAGGTGGTAATCCTTTCAGGATCAGGGCGATAGGAATTGTATTCTACCCAGGACTGAAGAGCTTTTTGCGCCATGAGCCGAAAGGTATTGCGCGACAACAAGTTGGGCTCCATACTAGGCACCAGAAGTACCACCTTCGGAGCCGATTATGGAGCACCAACTCTGGAATGCTATTGTGACCACTCTTGCCGCACTCTG
>JAEUIE010000035.1 GCA_016795155.1 Planctomycetia bacterium
TCATGCCTCCCTGAAAGTCTGCCAACACCCGCTCACGTAAATCAACCGAGTACGCTTTCATCTGTGACTCCATGACATGGACACGTCACAGTATTTCATGTATTACCTGAATGCGCAAGATGGTTTTTGAAAATGCTCTAACTCGTACAGCATCAGCAGTCGTGGATTACTGTCTGATACCGTGTCAATGCCGTAGAGGATTGGCGAACTCTCACGTAATTTCGACATTGATTTCACTTCCAATTTCGTGTCAAGCATGACGAAGGGAAGTTACTGTACTGCGATGAATACTTGCTTCTTTCTTGACACCTCATGGCTAGCCCTTACTATCAGGAGGCAAGTTCTACTGAGCTCATGCCATGGCTAGCCAAGAGAACATTACGAACACATTTCTCCCATCTCCAGAAAATGGAGGTACTCACTTCGTCCCCGAGCCGATGCCCGGGGAACGAATTGGCCCATTTCGTCTGCTACAACGACTGGGTGAAGGAGGCATGGGCGTTGTCTGGGAAGCGGATCAAGTCGAGCCAATCCGTCGGCATGTGGCGGTGAAGTTCGTTAAATTGGGCATGGACTCTAGGCAGGTGATGGCTCGCTTCGAAGCAGAACGCCAGGCACTGGCCCTAATGGATCATCCCAATATTGCAAAGGTCTACGACGCGGGCCTGACCTCAGCAGGTAAGCCTTACTTCGCCATGGAACTGGTTAAGGGTTTGTCCATCACCAAGTATTGTGATGAAGCCAAGCTGACGATTCGGCAACGCATGGAATTGTTCCTGCTGGTCTGCAACGCAGTGCAGCACGCCCATCAGAAGGGTGTGATTCACCGTGACCTGAAACCCACCAACGTGCTGGTGGCTCTCTACGATGGCAAGCCGATACCCAAGGTGATCGATTTCGGGTTAGCCAAAGCGTTACATCAGCCATTGACAAACAGAACGATCTTCACCGAGCAGGGCATGATGCTGGGCACACCAGAGTATATGGCTCCCGAACAGGCCTCAGTGAATGCGCTGGATATTGACACCCGTGCGGACATCTACTCGCTGGGGGTGATCCTGTACGAGCTGATGACGGGGCAAGTTCCCTTTGAACGTAAGGAACTCCGCCAGGCGATGTATGACGAGATGCTGCGGATGATTCGTGAAGTGGAACCGCCAATACCAAGCAAGCGATTGTCCAGTATTGCGACATTGTCAGATACCGCCATACGTCGTGGGCTGGAACCAAAGTCGCTGGTGTCGACCCTGCGTGGCGATATTGACTGGATTGTGATGAAGGCATTAGAGAAGGATCGTAATCGACGCTACGAGACAGCGAACGGGTTCGGGATGGATGTCCAGCGGTATCTGGATGGCAAAGCGGTGCTGGCGCATCCGCCGAGCCGGTTGTATTTGGCGCAGAAGTTCGTCAGGCGCAATCGGGGGCGGGTGTTTGCGGGAGGGTTAGTAGTGATCGCACTGCTTGCGGGTTTGGCAGTGAGCTTGTGGCAGATGAATCGGGCGATTGATGCCGAGGCCCTGGCGAAGAAGAACGAGGAAAAGGCGGAAAATCGTGCAATTGACGTTCAAGAAGAGAAGAAACGAACAGAAGAGAAATCGCTGGAAATCAGAAAAGAAAAGTACAGACTTGAGCAATTGCTGGCTATGCAAGCAAGCCGAGAAGGCCTGCGTATGTTCTATGAAGGTGATCCTTATAAAGGACAATTATGGCTTGCTCATTCACTTGTCATTGCTCCTGATCATTTCGAAATGGTCAAGATAACTCGACAACGAATAAGAGCATATCAGAAGCTCTCTTTGCTGCGTACATATTGGCGACATAACTTTAACCATCAACGAGCAGTCAATATTGCATCGTTTAGTGTAGATGGCCAACGCGTCGTGACCGCCTCGGATGACAACACCGCAAAGGTGTGGGATGCTATTACAGGAAAACTGATAAAGACACTTGACCATTCAAGCGGCGTAAAATGTGCATCATTCAGTCCGGATGGCCTTCGCATTGTCACAACTTCTGAAGACAATAAAGCGAACGTATGGGATGTTGCTACTGGCAAGTTGATTGCGAAACTTGAGCACACAAAATTTGTGCATCACGCTACATTTAGCCCCGATGGCCAACAGATCGTCACCGCTTCGAGTGATAAAAGTGTAATAGTCTGGAATCTTTTTACAGGAGAAAGAATCAGGAATCTTAAGCACTGGAGTGAAGTCAAAGATGTTGCATTTAGTTCTGACGGTCGATTTATCTTAACTCTTACAGATTCATACGCTTGTGCTTGGAATGCAAGTACTGGACAGCCAACAACAGATGAACTGCGGCATGTGTTGGACGACGGTAAATATTCACTTTACAGTGCGTCGATTAGCAAGGATGGAAGGTATGTTGTGACTACTGGATTGGATATGAGGGCCAGGATATGGAACACAATCACCGGTAAGCCAATCACTTCTCTATTGCATGCCATGCGGGTGATACACGCATCATTTAGTCCCGACGGCTCTCGTATTGTAACAGGCTCTGAAGACGGAGTTGCTATTGTCTGGGACGTGGATAGTGGACGACCAATTACCACGCCACTGCAACATGAAGGCTCCGTTATGCACACAGCGTTTAGTCCTGATGGTCGATGGATTATTACATCATCCGAAGATAGTACAGCTCGGGTATGGAATGCAACAACTGGCCAACTGGTCATGCCTCCTCTAAAGCATGGGAACTCTGTCTTGCATGCAGAATTTAGTATGGATGGCAGAAGGGTCATTACTTCTTCCAAAGACAATACTGCCCGTGTTTGGGAAGTAGCGATAACGAGCTTATCCTCTCTAAGTATGCGACATAACGATCGGGTATTTACAGCGTCGTTCAGTCCGGACAGTCAATGTGTCATCACTGCTTCTAATGACAAAACTGCTCGTATTTGGAGTGCAACATCAGGTAAACCGCTCTTACCCCCTCTGATCCATGCAGACTCTGTTCATTTTGCAGCATTTAGCCCTGATGGGAGTCGTGTCATTACAGCATCAAAAGACAAAACTGCACAAGTATGGAGTACAAAAAATGGTCAACCTACCACTCCGCCTTTATTGCATAAAGCAGGTCTAACTCATGCATCTATTAATCCGGATTCTCGGCGTATCGTCACAACTGGTATTGAAAACACTGCGATGGTATGGGATGCAATAAAAGGTAGTCCGCTTCTCACTCTGGTAGATGACAAACGCCCATTGCCCTTTATGGTAAGCAGCGGTGTGTTTAGTCCAGATGGTCAGCTGATTGCACTCGTCTCTGATAACAGCGATGCAACGATTTGGAACGCCGTTACTGGGAAGCTAATTGCTAGATTAGAACATTTACATCAAGTATACAGTGCGTCATTTAGTCCAGATAGCCAGTACATTGTGACTGCCTCTGCTGATAAGACAGCGAAGCTGTGGAATATCCAAACAGGTCAACTCGTCACGCCACCTCTTCAGCATGAAAATTCGGTTATTCGTGCGGTGTTTAGTCCTGATGGCAAGTCGATAGTAACCGCATCACTTGATAACTCTGCACGGGTTTGGGATGTTGCTACTGGGCAGCCTCGTACACAACTGATGAAGCACAAGGGAATCGTTACTTATGTTTCTTTCAGTCCAGATGGAGAGAAGTTAGTGACGGCTTCGTTTGACAACTCTGCTCGCGTCTGGGACGTTGTCACCGGACAACCGTTGACACCAGCACTTTGTCATAAATCATATGTCTTTTGCGCTTCATTCAGTCCAAATGGTCGCTATGTACTTACGGCTTCAAATGATAATACCGCTCGAGTGTGGAGCTTACCTATCGATGAACGACCGATAGCAGATTTGCTTCATTTAGCGCAAGTCAATTCTGGGTATATCATTGATGGAAGTGGGGAGCTCAAACCATTAAGCACTGAAGACGATCGAATCACAAGATACAATGAACTTAAAACCAAGTACCCTGAAGAGTTTAACCCTGATGTTGCTGATATTCGATGCTGGCGTGAAGAACAGATACGTCAGTGCATAAAGGATATGCAACTCGAAGCAGCGCTATTCCACCAAAACTGGTTACTCGCTGAAGCCGTTCTGGAAGCAGCGAAAACGAACTCGAAGCGATAATCTGAAGAATAAATAGCTGTATCATTACGTGCAGACAAACACCAGAGACAAACTGTATGTCACCACTCCACCTGTCAGCAAGCAGGCAAAGCTCAGCAAGCCATGAGCCGCCTTGGGACGATGCCTTGCAATGTATATAACGATGACACTAATCAGGCACACGAAAGCTGTTTTGTACTAGGCCAACCCGATCCAACTATAGTTTTGCAGGATCATGTTTGCCAACGGATTGGATTCGTAGATGGTGCCACCACTGCACTACAAGAGCACTTTCGTCAGGAGAAAATCAGCTGTGAAGAGCGTCGTGTAAAGATGGCTCAAGCCAGGCACCGACGCAAACAGATTAACCTCGGACTGAAACAGCCAACCTTACCCTTGGTAACCTGATCCGATTCTCTCTTAGAAACCGACCAATGTGTGCCATTGTGGGTGAAACATTTCAACCGAATGCGTCATACTTCATCGGTGACACAAACGAAGGCAAGGTCTTTCTTTCGAGGACAACTCCAGACGTTCCAGAAAGTGAGCCACGCCAGTTGCTTTTGATATTTGGAAAAGATCACGTTACCCCGCCAAGTATGTTGATGACAAGGATGGATTTCAGAAAATGGCGTGAGAAGCTGCAAGACGAAGGCTGCCGTGTAGAATTAAAATTTGCTTCGTAATCAGATTACCGAACATAAAAGAAAGACCCCGTTTAGTCTCTCGGGGTCTTCTCGCTTCAATTGTTACTTAATTTTCGCCTCAAACCTCCCCCGTTCCGCCTTCCTGAACGCCGACGCTTTGCCTTTGTCCTTGATGTCGCGACTGATGGCAGCGTAAAGGGTATTGGCAGGCGTTTTTCCTCCAGGTGATGTCCACAAGCCCTCTGTCGCCATCACGTCAATCAGTTCCGGGCATGTCATTGCAACCTTGCGTTCTTGAAGTACCTGCAGCGCCGCAGCCATCATGCTAAGTTTTTTGGGTGGTGCATCTGCTTTGACTTTGAGCTTGCGGGGTTTCTTGGCGGCTGGTTCTTCCGAGTTGGGCGCTGATACAGCAGATTCTTCATGAGTATTTGCCGCCACGCTATCCGTCTTTGACTCCACGGTGCCTGTGTCGAGATTTGTTGCCACAGTCGCGGCATCCGTTGGTTCTGGTTGCAGCGTTGGCTCGGTTTCAACGACAATCTCTGGTGTTTCAGCGATAGTCTTCTTGTTTTTGGAACCACCCGTCTTCGCCTGCCACTTGGGCTTCTTCTCACCCTTGACCTTCTTCTCAGGCAGTTTCAATTCCGCTGCCCCAACCTTCAATTTCTTATTCGCCATCACTCTGTCTCCTGGTGCGTGCTGGCATCACCATGATGCTGGCTACGCAGGATGACAGTTAGAGCATGACGGGGGAAAGATAGGAGCATTCAGCAGGAATATCAGTCGAAAAATAATCCCATATTCCCTCAGAAAAATAACTATCTTTGATGCTTGCCAGCCTCTATTCTCGCTAGTGGAGTGGGAGGCATGCCATGACGGAAGAAACACTCTTTGAACTAGCACGTAAGACACCCGAAGCAGAACGGGCGGCATTTCTTGACCGTGCCTGTGAAGGCAAGCCGGAGTTGCGGGCACGGGTGGAGGCGTTGCTTGCGGCTGATGCCGCTTCGTCGCCGCTCTCCAAACCATCTCCTACGATTGAAGCTTCCACCGGCTTTCAGGCCACTGCCAGCTTTACATCCCCCGAACCGAGCCCCGGCATCGTCATTGCCGGTCGTTACACGCTCGAACAGAAACTCGGCGAAGGCGGCATGGGGGAGGTCTGGGTCGCCAAGCAGTCGAAACCCGTCAAACGCAAAGTCGCACTGAAGCTCATCAAGGCGGGGATGGATTCGAAGTCGGTGGTGCAGCGGTTTGAGCAGGAACGGCAAGCCCTGGCGATGATGGACCATCCGAACATCGCCAGGGTACTGGATGGCGGCATCACCGAGAACAGACAACCTTTCTTTGTCATGGAGCTGGTGAATGGACTATCGCTCAATAAATTCTGCGATGAAGCCAAGCTGGGCATCAACGAACGGCTGGAACTGTTCGTGCCCATCTGTCAGGCGGTTCAGCATGCCCATCAGAAAGGCATTGTGCATCGCGATCTCAAGCCAGCCAATATTCTTGTGACCATGATTGATGGCAAGCCTGTGCCGAAGGTGATTGACTTTGGTGTGGCTAAGGCGACCGGTGGCAAGTTGACCGATGAAAGCATGTCCACACAATTCGGGGCAATTATTGGCACGCTGGAATACATGAGCCCGGAGCAGGCAGGTTTCTCGAATCAGGATGTCGATACGCGGGCGGACATCTATTCGTTAGGCGTAATTTTATATGAACTGCTCACTGGTCTTCGACCGTTTGACAGCAAGCGACTGAAGCAGGTCGCACTGGATGAAGTCATTCGCATCATTCGTGAAGAAGAACCGAGTAAGCCATCAACTAGGCTCTCGACAGCAGAATCCCTTCCCTCTCTTGCTGCGGTACGGCATATCGAGCCGGCCAAGCTGACGGCACTGTTGCGTGGCGAACTCGACTGGGTGGTGATGAAATGTCTGGAGAAACAGCGTGACCGGAGGTATGAAACAGCCAATGGACTAGTACGGGATATTCAGCGTTATCTGTCGGATGAAGCGGTGGAAGCTAGACCGCCGAACACGGGATATCGACTGAAGAAGTTCATAATACGGAACCGGGGAAAGTTGCTGGCTACCAGTCTGGTGTTCTTAGCATTGGTAGCTGGGATAGCAGGAACAACATGGGGGCTCATTGAAGCTAACTATCAGACCGGCCAGGCCCGCCAAGAAACGAGAGCGAAGGACCAAGCCCTTATTCAAACACAGAAACGATTGACACAGATTGGAAAAGGGGTGGAGTTGTTTTCCGGGTTGCTTTCGGGGATTAGCCCGCGGTCTGAAGAAAAGGAGGGGAAGCCACTCTACGAACAATTGCGGGTACGAGCAGTGAAAGCCGCTGACCAGTTAGAGTCGGAAGCAGTGGCCGACGAAGTGGCCGAAGCCCGATTACAGTCGACGCTGGGGAATACCTTGCGGGAACTAGGTAGTTATTCGAAAGCTATCGAAGTACTGGAAAAAGCTCGAAGTATGCAGGAGAAGAAACTGGAAGCCAACCATTCCGATACCATCCGAACTCTCGCATACTTGGCGGCAGCCTATGCTGCTGTCGGGCGAAGGGGCGAGGCAATTGCGTTGTTCGAGAAGGTTCGTGATATTCAGTTAAAGACGAGCCCGAATGATCCCGACACGCTGGGAAACCTTAGCAGTCTGGCAAATGAGTATCGGGGAGTTGGACGAACAGTCGAAGCCATCCAGTTACTCGAGACCGTTCGCGAAGCCATGGTGAAGAATCTGGGGCCCGAACACGCTGATACGCTTTTGTGTCTGAACAACCTGGCATTAGCTTACTCGGATGCTCGACGGATATCCGAAGCGATTCCATTGTATGAACAAGTACGAGATGCTCAGGTGAAACACCTGGGGCTTGAACACCTCTCTACCCTTACCACACTCGGCAATCTGGCTGATTCCTACCGTGATGCCGGAAGACCTGCCGATGCAATTCCCGTGCTTCAGCAGGCACGGGGGGCCTTAGAGAAAAAACTCGGAGCCGATCATCCCGATTCCCTGGCTAACCTGAATATCCTGGCAGCCACGTACTGGTCCTTGAACCAACTCGACCAGTCCATTCCCCTTTTCAAGGACATTCTCGCTCGACGCGAAAAGAAATTGGGGCGACAGCATCCCGATACGCTTGTCTCCATTGCTAACCTCGGAGTAAATTACAAAGATGCAGGTCGACTAGCCGAAGCCATTCCACTATTGGAAGAAGCTTATTCCGCAGCACAGAAGCATCCTTCACTACGTTCGATGGGCACACAGCTGCAAGAAGGCTATGTGAAAGCGGGAAAGTTTATCGAAGCAACTCGTCTGACTAACGAACTAGTGGTCGATGCCCGCAAACGGCTTCCCAAGGAAAGTTTGCAACTGGCCAGACAATTAGCCTTGCTCGGGCTGGCTTTCGTGGATTTGAAACGCAACGACGACGCCGAACCACTGATTCGCGAAAGCCTGGCTATCCGACAAAAGATCGAACCTGATAACTGGATTACATTTAACACACAATCCATGCTAGGCAGAGTACTCCTTCATCAGAAGAAATACTTGGAGGCCGAGCCATTGCTGCTCAAGGGCTATGAAGGCATGAAACAAAGGGAAAAAACCATCCCCCCTCTGGGAAGTAAACGCCTCCCCGAAGCCCTCGACCGCCTCATCCAACTTTACACCGAAACCAACAAGCCCGACGAAGTGAAGAAGTGGCAGGCGGAGCGGGAGAAATATCCTAAGCTGCCTGAGAAAAAATAACTTTCATTGACGCTGCCCAGCCTCTATTCTCGCTAGTGGAGTGGGAGGCATGCCATGACGGAAGAAACACTCTTTGAATTAGCCCTCAAAACGCCGGATTCGGAACGGGCGGCGCTGCTGGACCGTGCCTGTCAGGGCATGCCAGAGTTGCGAAAGCGTGTGGAGGCACTTCTGCAGGCCCATGAAAACTCTGGTGGATTTCTCCACAAGGCTCCTCCCCAGGCAACAGCCGATTTACCACCTGCTCGAACCAGTTCGTTTCACTCTGTCGCGGGAGAATCTGCTGGGGCTGTCATTGCTGGCAAATACACTCTGGTTGAATTGATTGGCGAAGGAGGAATGGGAAGTGTCTGGCGCGCCAAACAGTCGGAACCAGTCAAGAGATTTGTTGCGGTCAAACTGATCAAGGCTGGCATGGACTCCAGACAGGTTCTGGCACGTTTCGAGGCGGAGCGACAGGCGTTGGCCCTGATGGATCACCCGAATATTGCCAAGGTTCTTGATGGCGGCCTGCATGACCATCGACCCTTTTTCGTCATGGAACTGGTCAAAGGAATCCCGATAACCGACTACTGTGATAGCCGAAAGTTGACGCCACGAGAACGGCTGGAACTATTTGTGCCAGTATGCCAAGCCATCCAGCACGCTCACCAGAAGGGCATCATTCACCGCGATATCAAGCCATCGAATGTGCTGATTGCCCTGTATGATGACAAACCCGTTGTCAAAGTTATTGATTTTGGTGTCGCCAAGGCAACCGGAGGAACGCTGACGGAAAAGACCATAGATACCGGATTCGGCGGCGTGGTAGGCACACCACAGTATATGTCGCCTGAACAGGCAACGTTCAACAACGCTGATATCGACACCCGCTCCGATGTCTATGCACTTGGAGTTTTGCTCTACGAGTTACTTACCGGGTCGCCGCCGTTTTCAAAGAAGGAGTTAGAGCAAAAAGGGCTTCTGGAAATGCTACGTGTAGTGCGGGAAGAAGAGCCACCTCGTCCCAGCACGAAACTTTCCACTGCCGATACCCTGGCAAGCCTGAGCGCCAATCGCAGCACCGAGCCGAGGAATCTGACAGGACTATTACGGCAGGAACTTGACTGGATTGTGATGAAGGCGCTGGAGAAGGATCGCACCCGCCGTTACGAAACGGCCAACGGGTTCGCTGCTGATGTATTGCGCTATCTCTCAGGTGAGGCGGTAGTGGCAGTTCCACCCAGTACCGCGTACCGTGTGAAGAAGTTTGTCCGGCGAAACAAAGGCAGCGTGATAGCAGCGGGGCTAGTATTCTTCACGCTTCTTGCAGGGATAGCCGGTACGTCGTGGGGCATGATGGAGGCTAACCGTGCTCGTATTGCAGAAAGCGAGCGGGCCGAAGGGGAGCGGCTGGCGAAGTTGGATGCCGACGCGAAGCGGCAGGAAGCAGAAAAGAATCTGGGGTATGCCAAGCAGGGAATCGACATTCTGGGATCAGTCTTCAGCGGGCTGGATGCCAATAAGAAGTATGTCGATTTAGGCGAGTTCCGACAGGCCTTGGCGAAGAATCTGAAACATGCTGTCAGTCAATTAAATAACGCGCAGTTGGGTGACCCGATGGTGGTAGCCAGCCTGCAAAAGAAACTGGGCATGTCACTTTTTAGTTTGGGAGAGACTTCTCATGCCATGGAAGTCTACTCGAAAGCTCTTCCAATCTACGAAAAGCACAAGGGGGTAGATCATCCGGATACGTTGATGTGCATGAATGATCTGGCTTTATGTTATATGTACTTGGGAAACGTCAAGAATGCCATTCCGCTGCTCAAGCAGGCTTATGAACAATCATTGATCAAACTGGGTGACGCTGATGACCGCACGCTAACGTGCATGGGAAATCTCGCTCTGGTTTATTGCGAAGATGGCAAGCATGAATTGGCATTACCGCTGTTCGAAAAATCGCTCAATCTCAGCAGAAAGAAATTTGGAGATGATGATAGAGGCACACTGATCGATGCATGCAGGCTCGCGCAGGCTTATCTTGAAGTTGGACGAGCTGATCTTGCTTTACCACTTGTTGAACCGACGGTGAACCAGATGAAAGTAAAGTTGGGAACCAGGCATCCCCATACACTCACGGCCATGAATCATCTTGCATCGGCCTAC